>WBUH01000008.1 GCA_008933805.1 Bacteroidota bacterium | reverse complement strand
AATACACATTTACCATGTCCAAACGCCCTCTATTTGTATGGGGTAGGAGATTCGGAAAAGTCACGCTTTTATTAGGTGCTGTAAAGAACACCGCATCGGAACCGAAGCAATCCCCCTATTACCAGCCTGAGCGGAAATCCAGTGCAGGAGCCCTCGCCTTTGCCTTCTTGGTTATCGCCCTTTACCTCCTTGCCAAATACTACGGCTGGGTGGAGTAGTGCTATGCACAAAGGCATTCATGCCTATACACCTCCAATCAAAAAGTCTTCAATTTTTTCTAACCAAATTTTCAATTACCCATTCATTAAAAAATAAAATATCATGCACAACACAAACCAAATTTTGGGTTATATTTTTCGTATCAGTATAACTCTTGCGCACAAAACCCTAACCTTCCTAGTTAGATTAATCGAGTTAATTTTAAAGACGTTCTTCGCAATCGTCGCAGGTACGGCAGCTACTCAAGCCACTACTACCCAACACAACGCTTCTTTCAAAGACAATCCCGGGGAACTCATCAGTTTTTGGAACAAAGGTTTTAGGGTATCCGATAAAGCCTTTAGTCTCGAAACCAGCAGCAAACATTTAGCTGTATTTGCGCCAAGCGGTGGGGGCAAGACATTATCCTTGTTTGCCAACACTTTGCTCAGTGCCAACGGCGAAAAATCCTTCATAACGAGAGATCCCGCCTCGCAACTTTATAACCTGTGCAGCGGACAACTGGCACAAAAGAATTATCGAAACATTGTAATTAATGTAAACCACGCCTTGTTAAGCTCCGGAGCCTTCAACCCCATCGGCGGAAAGCTTACCAACGGGGAACTCAACCGATTATCGGAAATTATTGTTTCTTCCGCATATCAGGGAAGCACGGGCGATCCCTACTGGCAAAATTCTGCAAAGGAATTGTGCTTCGTGCTTCTGAGACTCTTGAAAGCTCAACCCGAAGAGTACCATACATTGTACAACCTGAAACGAATGGTTGAAGCATTGGCTGCTGACGAGCAATCTCTCGACCGAATGGTGATAGCTCAGGCATATGATGACGATTTTACAAGGTCATACGCCGCCATATTGGCGACGCCGGACAAAACCCGCTTAAACACAATTTCGACATTAAAAACTGCTCTCAATGTATTCTCTGATGACGATCTTGCAAAAGTAAGTTCTGTTTCCACTTTTGATTGGTCGGAACTGCGGAAACAACCTACAGCGGTGTTTATCGTCTCATCGGTGTTGGACGACAAGTACCTGAGTTTATACCAAAATTTGCTTTTCTATTCCGTTCTTAACCAGTTAATGAAAGAAATACCTTCAAAGGCCTCGTTACCTGTGCAGGTATTGGTGGATGAAGCCTCTACGTTGACTTTAGGTAACAGCTTCTTATCGACTGCATTGTCGAATTGCCGCAAGTACGGTATACACTTGGCTCTTGCTTACCAAAGCCCTGCCCAGTTGGAAATTTACCCTCCTGCCGAACGAAAAGCCATTTTAGCGAACATATATTCTTCTTTATTTTACCCGGGTCAAACGATTGACGTAGCGAGGACTCTTGAAGAAACTTTAGGCAAAACGACCATTACCGATGAAAAGGGAACTCGGACAGAACCCTTGATGAGTGCTGCCAACATACGCACGATGCAGGGCAAAGCAATCCTACTTTGCGGTAACCATCCTGCGATACTGCTAGATATAAAACCCTATTACACCATCTGGCGATTTAAAGAGCGTTCTAAAATCCCGTCTGTACCCATCGTTCCCATACCACAGCAAACTCTTGCCAAATTACCACTCTAACCTACGTTTATACCAATGCCACGAACACCTAAAAAGGGAACAGGGTGGTATCAATATTTAGAAGACAATAACCTGTTGGGAGCTGACAGAGAAAAGTTACAAGAGGCACGCAAACGCTATCATAATCTTTGGAAGCGTAATTTTCGGGAAAAGCAGAATAAGGCCGGGGTGAAATACTACAAACCCCGGTTTACTTCCTCTGACAACCAGCGGCTCGTCAAAACAGCCAAAGCGTATGGCATCCACCCCACCCAATATATACAACAGGTAACAATATCCTACCTTGATAACACTCCGCTCTTGCCAAATAGCGAAATATTTAAGCGTATCATTCAAGTCCTGTACCTTATCAGTAACGAACTTACAGAACACTCCGGTACGGCTTCATTCTCACTGCATGAAGAATTACAAACAATGAAAGCCCGTCTTGCCATTATCGAGAATTGGCTGAAAAACCTTTATTACACACCGCCAACTGTTCCAGATATTCTTACAGAAGCACTGCAACAACACCCCGATTTATTACCCGTACTAAAAGCTATTATCGATGCCGGTTATCAAAAGCATGAGCCGTAAGACACTCTCATTCAAACAACTCCTGCACTATGTGTTTGAAGGGCAAAAAGAAGTTCCCGTACAAGGTTTTGAGCATTTTGTCTATACCAAAAACATACGTGCAGATAGCCACGATATAGAGGCCTTAACCAAAGCATTTGAATTAAATGAAAGTTACCGCATTAGGCGCACCAGCCGTTCCAATATGCTCTATCATGAAGTGATTTCATGGAATAATCGGGACACAAGCAACATAAATACAGGTATGCTAAAGGCATTTGCAAAGGAATACGCTAAAGTACGGGGCAACGGTTTATTTGTTATCGTACCTCATTACCATCAGGGTTCGGTTCATTTGCACGCGGTCGTTTCAGGGCTTGAGGTGCTCTCCGGTCGCGCACTTTCTAAATCTAAATCTGAGTTTGCCGCAATAAAAAAATCGCTTGAAGAATTTCAAAAGACCCGTTGGCCTGAAATCGTGCATTCTCAGGTTGAACATGAAAAGAAGGATAAAACCAGAAAAACCGACCGGGAGTATCAACTCACTAAACGTACAGGTAAAGAATCACAGAGAGAGGAGCTGAAACAGCACATAGAGGAATGTCTAGCGATAGCAGCTACTACCGATGAACTTCAACAGTTACTGAAAGAAAAAAATATTCCTGTATACTTCAGAGGTGACCGCATGCAAGGAGTCTTGTCACCGACGGGACGTAAGCATAGGTTCAGCTTGCTGGGCTTCAGTGAGCGAATAAAAGAACTGGAGCGCAATCACACCAAAGAAATAGAAATGCAAGAAACATTAGAGCGCATACGCAAACTACGAAACGAAAGAGACAACAGGGAAATCGACAGATAACCCTTCATAACAATATTGAAAGGCTGCCCTTATAGGCGGCCTTTTTAGTTTATGGCACATAAACCTAGAAGGGGGTCTGGGGGAAACGAAGCGCCAATAAAGAAATTAAAGGCGGTTTGTTTCCCCCAGCAAGATTGAATTGGGCAGGTGGATGCCGCCCAATTCAATCTTGCTTAGTTAAATAGTTATGCCTTATTATCTTTTAGTTTTTTTATAAGATTGAAGATGAGTTTTGTTGGTGTTCCATCTTTGATAAACTTTACTATATCAGTCCGGTAACTCTCTGCTACGCTAACTTTTGTTTCACCGTATATTTGGTCTTTTTCAAGTATTTTCTCTTTCCTCAAAAAATCAATAATTTCATTGAATTCGAACAATCCTGATCCTATTCTTCCGTAACTTCTTCTTAGTGAATTATAAGCTTCCCTTCCTTTGTGAGCTTTATCAAGAGTTTGAGGTTGCAATTTTCCATACGAGAAGAACAAGCGAAAAAAATCTCTTAAATAAATTTCAATGTTTTCTTTTTCTATTGAAATAGAGGATTTATGCTTCTTGAAAGCAGCTTTAAACTTATCGTCAACTGTACAATTGTGAAAATTTTGTTCGGGTATAGATAATACTTTAACTTGTTCACTGTTAATATTATATATTGAGCACTCAGAAAAAAAGGTGTTTTCGTTAAAAAGGCATTCCCAAAAAAAATAGAAATTGTCAATAGTTGATTTTGTTATTTTTAAATCTCTAAAATCAAACTTTATTTTTCCTTCGTTGTTATGAATGTTGAGCATTTGAAGGCCTTTGATCTCATTATTAGATATTGCAAATAAATCCTTTAGGAGACGTGTGTTTTGTTCAATGTCATTGTTTTTTTTATGTAAATTGATTGTAAGACAGGCGGAGAACAAGGAAGAGATTGCTTTGATTTTTTGTTGTCCACTCAGTTCATTATTATCTTGAAGTTTGGATATTAACTCTGAACATCTTAGAATACAGTTCTCGTCCCAAACTTCAATTCTATTATTGACATCTTCAAGAAACCCAGAGCCAAACCAACAATTTTCATTCAATATTGTTAGTAATTGGTTCGTTACTTTGTTGTTAGTAAAGCTGTTGTCAATAAATTTTGTCAAATAAATCCCTCTGAAATAATCAGTTAAGAAGTCATATTTAAACTGTATAGAGTTTTTATTATTTTTTAGTAATGGATGTGCCTTTAGAATTTCAAATACGTTATTGTCTACATGATTGCCAATTGCATCAGAAATTATAGAATTAAACATAGTAATAGGAACTACACCTCTATATTTTATTGCACATTCGGTAAACACATTAAGCTGTTGACTAACAGAAATATTCTCGTATCTTAAATGCTCTCTGTAAAATATACGATGAATGATGTAGTCATTCTTTATTCTCGGGTTAAAGGAGTGGGTTTCATCAAACAAACTTGCCTCAAAAAAATCTTGCTCAGAGTCTACAATGGTTCTAATAACATCCAGTACATATGGATGGTAGTGATGTTTTATTTCTTCACTAGAAAGTTCAAAATTCTTCGCAATTTCAAGACATTTACTTATCTTCTTTTTGTCATTAATAAAAGTCTTGAAGAAAAAGTTATTCATTTGTGTATCATTAAACGGCAAAAGCTCTATAGTTTTTAGTTGGGAAGATCTGTATAAGGCTTGGTTCCAGAAATGTGTCCTGCATGTCAATACAACTTTCCCATTACCTAATTCTGAGTTTGAAAAGAGTATAGATTCGATAAAATCATTTACATCAAAGTTTGGGACTTTAGAAATAACTTCGTCGAGACCATCAATTATAATAAGTAAATTTCCGGCGTCAAAGTTTAACTTAAATAATGATTCATTTAGCTTTTGGAAGTTTGAGCCAATTTCCAGACACATCGTTTCATAAAATGTATAAATACTTATAAAACTTTCTTTTTTCATCTTTATTAACTCCGAAGCAATGCTACCTGATTCAATAAACAGAACAGTTGATTCTGTGTTATTTTGCATGTACTTATCAGCAATGAATTGAGCAATTGTTGTTTTTCCAATTCCGCCAGCACCAACTAATGCCAAGATTGGCTCGTCTCCTTGAGTAATCCAGTCTGTATAAAAGTCAACGGTGTCATATATTTGATTATTTATGTCATATGAAGGGATAACAAAGTTACTAATGTCCAGAAATCCATTGTGATTTGTTGGATTATAGTTGATTGGAGTGCACTCTTTTTGTATAAAATCATCAAGGAAAAATAAATTTCTTGGCCTGAATGTTCTTTTGATTGAGTCTGTGTATTTAATATTTTCATTTTGGTTTTTTTTCTTTCTTCTCGGTACCAAAATTATGAGCGAATTTTCTTTTAAAACTCCATTTTTTGTTCGTTTGATTCTTTCATGTGTTTTTGTTATATCTGTGTTTTCATATAAACACAAAAAATAAGTGCCTTGATTTTTTACTCGGTCAAGTTCTGAAAATATTTCATAACCTATCTTTTGAGTTGCATCTTCAAATGAGTCTACTTTTTTGTAAGTTGCATTCGGTCTATGAAGTTGTAAAACTGCCTCGAAGTCTTTATAACCTTTAATTTCAATTGATTGTTCAAGTATTCTTTTTTGTATTTTAAAAATGAACTCGCCACCTCGGTGATATTCTAAATTCAGTGGATGTCCTTGCGGTTTTTGAAAACTATTTGCGGAATACTCATCTTTTACATATTCTATGAGCTTACTTACCCTGAAATTTACTTTTGAATTATTCAAGAATGAAATAATCTTCTCAGCAAAAAGTGTGTTTTCATGCTCTCCTCCATCATTTACCTCGTTTTCACCTGAGGTCAGCGCCCATCTTGATTGAGTATCATCATAATCAGAGGCGTCGGTAAAAAAGCCTTTCGTAGGAGTTGTGATTAGGATTGATCTTGAAAAACAACAATCGCTTATCAAAAAAATGTGCTTAGCATTTATTTTTGATAGATAAGTAATTAATGTTTCATTCGAAATCCAAGTCGTATGCTCATTTTTAGCATCGTAAGGAATCCAAAACCCCCGTTTAGTTTTATTATCGATCCCCCCATGCCCAGAGAAATATATAACAAGATTGTCTTCTGGTTTTATAAGATTCGATATGCTTCCTAATTCACTTTGTATTCTATAATTTGTTGCCTTTTCATTATATAATTCGGTTGTTTTTTCACTAAAGAATTCGTAGCGCTTGAACAAAGTTTCTTTTATGTCTAAACAATCTTTAACAGATGAGTTAAGACGACTAAATTCACTGTCATTATACTCGTCAATTCCTATCATAAGAAGGTAGTTGTTGGTGTTCTCTTTTGCCATGATAGTTAAATTAGCAGTTGTGTAAATTTATTAAAATTAATTGAGTCATCAAGTCTTTTTTTCAATTACTAAATATGGTATGGTTTATAAATATGGAGAATTATGATTCAAGAATCAATTTGATTAATGAAAAACCGAATAGTATCAAACTTGAAAGACAAGAAATGGAAGAACTCTTAAAAGATTTTATGCGTCAGCGAATTCTTGAATTTACGGGGACCGAATCATTATCAGAAGAAATTATTTCTTCAAGTTTTTTTGAGGCTGTAGATTCTTTTATTCGGCTTAGATTTAATTATAATGGCAACATTTGTCATGTGGTAAAAATATTTAGTAATAATAAAGCCCAATTGGGAGTTGAGCTTGAGCATCCAAATATGCGTCATGCAACTTTTGAGATACTAAGCGAGATAAATACTTAGTCAATAAAAACAGCTCTTTTAATATAGTGTCATTTGTGAAAATAATATTCATAGATACCCTACCCATCTGGAAATCACAATTACAAAAAGGGCTGTCTTTAAAAGACAGCCCGATAGAGTATTTACCTCACTTTCCCCGACTTCACATCAGAAAGACGACATTCATCAAAGTGAATATCCCGTTCAATGCGAAGCCCAAACGGTAGCCGTATGGCCTCCATTTCATCAATAGAGAAGCTACCCAGTTCATCCACAAACATTCCTGTCACATACCCGAAACAAATATTGTCTTCAGGATCATAACTGATGGCCCACCATGTTTGTGAGCCGCAGGGATTAAAGAATTTTGCAACAATGATTGGGTCGCTTTCCTCACATTGTTCGCCGATTTCCAAAAATCGGGCTTGTAATTCAGAAGTAATAAGTTTCATGGTGTAGGTGTTATTGGTTGGTATGGCAAAGCCATACCAACCATCACCAAAACAGAAGCATTACACTCATTAAGAAATCAGGCAATACATTATGAGAGATGAAGAGGGGAAAAGAACAGTACACCAATAAGTATAAGTTGTAGATTTATACCCACAACGGGGGACAATTTTACTCCCGTTAACAATCCGTCAAAACAAGAAAGCCGCTACCGCGGCTTTACTTGGATTTGAGACAAAGACACTACATTCATATTGCTCTCCGGAGAGGTCTTGGCTGCCCACAATTTAGAATCCTCCTTTCGGGTAATTATTGTAAGACTGTGTGGCGAATCCGTAATCTTGTAACTGACAGAAAACCCGTCAGGTGAATCCGCATACAAAATTTCCGCATCCGATACCCCGCGCAAAAACACATTGATGGCAGCCATCTTCGCGCATACCGGATTGTGTTCGAGGCCGTAATACATTCGTCCCTCGCCAAACGCAGAGAAAAGTGCGGATATAAGCCCGCCGCTTCTGCAATCTGTTACCATAAAGTCAGGAGCGATAAGCGGGGTGTCCCGCTTAGACAATGCGTGCGCCATCACCAAATATGCATTATAAGGCAGGATGAGCAGTTCCTCTTCCTTCATAAAGTACTGTTGGTAATACTCTCCCAATACATCAGGATCTTCCCTAAGATTCACCCGCTTTTGTATCTCTTCAATCAATACATGGAGCAAAAACGGAAACAGCTTCTGTTCCCGTCTTGTATAGGAGCGGGAGACTTCGGAATACCAGGCCTCAAAATTAAAAGGTGAAGGGGTCTGTTGCGGAGAATCGGCAGCTAATAAGCAAATGGCAACGGACAGGAAATCATCAAATACACGTTCGGGGGGATGCCCGGTAAAGTGCTGTAGTAATTGTTCAAAAAGGTTTATAGAGTTATTCATAAAGGACTTGGTTTAGCATCACCATACCAAAAGCCTTTCAATCACTTTTAAAGTTTGTATCAAGAAAAAATAAAAAAGGCCTGCCCCCGAGCGGGAACAGGCCGTGTGTATACAAATGCACTACCGTCCTTTAATTCTCTAAAAACTCCTCAACATCAGGAAAGTCAGCCTCTTTGTAATTCTTTCCATTTGGCGTGGTAATCCGCCAGCCGTCGTCATACTTTGCCATCTTGACCGAATACGTTACCTCATCGTGTTCCTTATAATTCTTATGGTATCCAAACGGCGTAATATTGTGACGCACGCATATGAACTCCACCGTTGCCCGGGTTTCGTTTCCATCATCAAACAATATTGAGGTTACTTCTTTCAGCTTCCTCATATTGGTTGCAAATAGGGTACCTTCAGTTCCTGAATATCGGTAGGGCATACCTTTGTCTGTTACCGTCATGTCCGGAAACATAAGACCGTAATAGTGCGGTACGGACAGATACCCATCTCTTATTAGTGTTGTATAGTGATTGGCAACGGTTACGTTTAGATTAAGACTCACCGTTTCCACATTGGGATATTCGTAGAAATGCTCAATCAGTTGTGCTGCTTTTTTGCGTGTGAGCTTACCATTAGAACAACCGGAAAAAGCAAAACACGATACCACAACCAATAGCGTGATATATCCTTTACACTTCATAGCAGGTTATTTAACAAACTCAACAATATCTGCCGTCACCGTACATTGTCGTTGCCACATCACCAAATACAGGGGAGTAGTAATTGTTCTAAAGTCCACACTGACATTGGCAAGCAACTGCTTGTCCGATACATTGTACTCACGCATTAGATTTTCTTTTGCTTCTGCTACAAGGGCCTCTTTACCAAGACCACCCATATACAGTACGACGGTGGTTGTGGCCTTGCCTTGTGCAGCTCGCTTTACAATTTTGTAGTTAGCAGAACTAAGCTGTGCCGACGATTGAAATGTTCCCGAATGCACCCCGAAGCAGGAAGTAAATAAGATAATAACCAATGAGAAGAAAGTTAGCTGTTTCATACCGATAGAATTTGATTGTTTCGGACAAAACTATCATGTCCAAACAACCCCACCTACCGAAACCCGTAAGCGGTAGAGAAAGATAGGTGAAGGGTAGAACAAACAAGGTAAACGGTAAATCAGATGTAAAAATGTTCCTTCAAATATGCTTCTACCACCTTAGCCCTGTCCCGTGAAGGGTATAAGGTCTCATCATTGGCCATTACAATTGCCCGGTTGTTTACCTGCTTTATGTTGTAAGTGTTGATGAGGTAGTTGCGACGGATGCGCAAAAAGCCGTTGTAGTGGAGGGCGGCTTCAATATCGCTCAAGCGTTTGAAGATAACCGCTGAGTGGGTTTTGTTGTCATACGGTTTGAGGTAATACACCAATGCCTCGTTGTTATCCGCCTTGAAGTATAAAATATCCGTCAGTGCGATAAACGAAAACCCCTGCGCAGTGGGCAATGCGATTTTGGGGACGGGTGATATATGCCGGTTATAGATAGACATGGTGTCGCTTTTCTTTCCCCATGCCCGTAAACAAGGAGCGTGGGACAATGACCCGCTGCCTTCAGGGGACTGCGACATCCCACGCGCACAGACAAGCCAAAGCCCACGCATAGCGTAGGCGTTTAACTCATCCCTTGGGCGCATATAGAAGGTCGCAGTTTCTGAAGGCAAGGGAATAGCTAATCGCTACAATATTTTTACTATCACAAATTTAACCATTAGTTTGATTTCCTTTATCTATAAAATAAAAATGCGGGAGTTACCCGCATTTTTAATAATCTATTGTAAATGGTAGATTATTACATAAACAGTTTCAACACTTTAAATAACACATCAAATAAGGTCTCTGTGTTAAGGTGTTCTTGAGAAACAACCAAAGGTTCGGTTGTTCTAGCTTGTCCGTTTTCGAAAAACTGAACAAACCGGAGGAGTACTTTGAATGTAACCACAGTGTAAAAGTTGACTCTGTACTCTGCAGTTACAACTTGTTCCAATACACAGCCGCATCGGGTAATAAGCCCAGCTTGCACAATACGGGCATGTATTGTGTCATTGAGTAAAAGTGATTTTTTGTAAAAGTCTGACATAGTGCCTCCTTTTTGTTTTAAAACATGGAGGACCCGCAGCCGCTTTCTTCGGATTTTCCACAGTTGCAAAAACCGTAGAAATTTCATACAGTTTACTTGGAAAAGTAGGATATTTTTCGTACCCTTGCCTTCCTTTTAAAAACATTAAAGGTTTTTTCCCGTGGACGACCAATTCTTTGGGAATGACCTTGTTACCGAAGATTGGAGCTGCTGCAAAGTCGCTCCAATTTTTTTTATACTAATATGTATTGTATAGCTTTTCATAAAGCATAAAAAAAGCCGTCCTACTGGGCGGCTCAGTTCTTGTATAAGACCCATTACCGCCTAAAGGTTTCTTTATTGTAAATTCTCCTATGTAAGCTGCTTTGGTCATGATTTTTTTTAAACACTAAGACAAAGATATATAGTAATTCACACCTTGCATAATTTTTTTTACTAATTTTTTGATTCATAAACCTATATTAGACAGTCTTTTATGAAAATTATAAAAATTTAAAACTATTTGTTGTTTAATTAAAATTATAAGAGAAAAATCGTGCAATAAATTATTCATTGAGACGGGTTATAACACCTTTTTTCTTGCGGACACTTGTAGTGTATATTATTCTATCCAATTTTTTGAGAAGAGATGGGGCAATACAAGCTGAGCAGCGAAGCAAGAAAAATCAAACCAAAGAAAAACCCTTACCCAAAAGAAAAATAAAGAGACAAGGGTTTGCCGCTTTTCCCCGCGCGGCAAAAACGGCCCCGTAGAGAGCCGTTCGCCTCACATACCCTATACAGGATATAGAAACAGTTTAAGAGCCGTTATTAATACGGCAGGGGTTCCAACTCCTTGCTCTGTGGTTCAGGTTCTGGGTTGTCATTTACAGGTTGCGGTATATCTTCCACCTGTGCATTAGAAAACAAGTACGCAATACCATAAAACCGATACTCCTCTTGGGTAGGGTTCGCGTGGTCGGTGTCGGCTTCTTCGTTTGCTTCCTCTGCAATGGGTTCTTTAGGCACATGCTTTGGCTTAGACCAAAGCAAAAAAGCCTTTTCACCTTTCTTTACCTGCTTGCCTTGCTGTTTCCATCCCATAAAGCTGTTAAAGGTTCTATGTTCATGGCTTTTGTATAGGGTTTCCATAATGGCGTCGTTTATAGTTTCAAACGTACCGTCATCAACTAAGTCTTTCACTTCAAGGCTTAATAACTTCAACCGTTCCCGTGCTTGGTCTATGGGGCGGGGTTCTTTGGTATCTTTCAATTCCTGTGTTTTTTCTGTCGTGGTTGTCATGGTGTTTGTTCATTTAATAGGTGAGTTACTTGTTTGATTTTTTCTTCTTTTCGCTTGAGCCGTTTTTCATATTCACTATGCAGGTGCTTTAGAACACTTCGGATAATAGGGTTGTGCCTTCCTTTGAATATTGCATTCTGTGCTTCAATCGTAATAGTGAGGGTGGTATCGTTATCTATCAAATACGCTTGGTTCATCATAAATAACTGGTCGGTGCGAGCCTGCAATACTTTGCGCTGTTCTACCAATTGTTCCAATCGGTCAAATGGGTTTTGTGTGTTCATGGGGAGTATAGAATTACAAGTCAGTTATCATGTATTGGATAGCGTCGGGTACAGCTTCTAAAGTAACGAGGTAGTACAATCGGTTTACAAATCGGAAGCCGCTTACAATACAAACTGTTCCGTTTTCTTCAATGGCTGTCCAAATAGTGTTTTGCGTTTGCGTAACAACAAAAGCCAATTCTCTGCCTGTAGTTTCAAACCCGCAACCGTCCCACAAATCGGTATGTGTTATGTGGTTTTTCGTGAGGGTATAGTGCGCCCTGAATTCATCAATGGTTAGCAGTTTTAGTTCTTGTTCTGCGGTCATAATCGTTAATAGTAAAAGGATTAGAGAAACCACCCGCCGCAGGGCGGGTGGTGTACCATGTATTACGCGGCAGGGGTTGCCTTCTTTTGTTCTGAATACAAAAAAATGCCGTTTTCCAAATCTGTGATTTTACCATCAAAGAGAGCAAGCAAGTAGTTGCGCAACTCCATCACCAACTTAGGGTTTTTGATTTCATACGAGTTTTGGTTGAAGTCTTTTAGCACAATCATACCCCCGTACTGGTTAGTATGCTCAAAAATGTCCTCGTGTGCTTTCTCAAAAGACAATTCAGATACCGCATCCTTATGCTCCTGAAAACGGGCACGCTTATAGACAAGGTCGGTTAAGCCTTCAAAGTACTGCGCCTGTTCTTTTTGTGCTTGGGCTTTCAGTTGTTCAGCAGTTGGCTGTGTGGTGGTTTTGTTCGCTGTGGCGGGTGTTACTTCCTTCGCACCGTTGCCGTTTGTTTTGGGTGTACTCATGGTTTTAAATGGTTTTTACTGTTGTGTGTCTTTTGCGGGAAGGTTCTCTCTCAACAAAAAACATTTCCCCCGAAAGGGATAAGCAAAACCCCATCGTGCGGTATGGCGGAATTGGCAAGGCTGTAGGTCATATTTTTATGAGGCACGAAAGAAAAAATGTGAATACACCGAAGGCTCCGGCCTTGACAAGAGGGCGGATTGAAATTTGCTTAGCCCCTTGAGGGTGAAAAAGAGAAAATGAAGAAAAGGCCGATGGAAAAGATAAAGAGTAGTATATCTCTAATCAGTAATGAATTGAGAATTTTACTCCTATATTCGCTCCAACTATCGGATTACAATGAGCGAAACAGGAATCAAGTACTCGATACAACTTAGTTTTGAAGAGATTAAGCTCCCACCGTTTCAAGATATACTTATCCTCGGAAGAAATTCCCCGCAAGGTAAAATAGGACTGTCAAAATCATTTGAGTTGCTCATCCCTCAGGGGTTTGAAGTAATTGAAGTGGAAGATGATAGAGTTGAGGCTGTATTTATAAACAAGCGTATCACAAAAAAAATACCTGTAACCAAAGTCATAGAACTCCTAAAGTCCAAAGTATTCCCGTACATATCTGACGGGGAATTGTTAAAAGTTGATTTCAAAGTCAACATCTCCTATTCCTCTTTTGAAGAAGAGGATATATGAGGTGATAATGTTCTAACACTCTAAACATTTGCACATGCTGATTAAGGAATTTATACGAAGAGATTACAAAACCGTCGGACCCTACCAATGGGTGCAGGGCATTAAACATGACTTAGCTAGTAACAACGCGCTGGTAGTTATGGAAGACGGAACATATCTGGGGGTGCTGACTTCTCGAGATGTTGTGGTTAAATCCCATAATCTTGTTATTGATTGTGTGCTGCCGAAATCCCCCATCACCTCCCGCCATTTTATTGACCACGTTCTTGAGTTAATGGACGAAGAAAATACGGATGTTTTGCCGGTGGTGGAAGACGGGCAGTTTGACGGGGTAGTGTTTAAGAATGATTTAATTGGGCGACTCTTTACAATCATTGAAAAGCAAAAGCACCATGTACGTTCCATTGTACATGATTTACGAAACCCAATTACCAATATCTCAAGTCTAACGTCACTCCTCAAAAGTGACGGATCACATAACCCACAAGAGCTTTTAGAATACACTGAGCAAGCGTGTTCGTTTGCCAATGAGATTATTAATGAGTTATTGATGGTGTCAGAGATAGAGGATGATCAAGCTCCTACGAAGAATGAACAAACAGAAATAATGGGTTTTCTTAGGGAGTCTATCTCAAGTTGTAGAGGAGCGATGGTAGCAAAAAATATTACTCTGTCAGAGTTTTTACCAAACACTCCATTCTATCTTTCCATTGACCGGATAAAACTTCATAGGGCATTGTTTAATCTGCTTTCAAATGCGGTTAAGTTTACTCCCGAAGGTGGAAATATTACTGTCAGTGCAGAGTCTATGGATGCAATGATTACTATCTCTATTGCCGACACAGGAATTGGCATTCCTGAATCAATGCAGCCTATTATCTTTGAAAAGTTCACCAAAGCCAAGCGATTTGGAACCAACGGGGAAAATTCAACAGGTTTGGGTATGTATATCACCAAACAGTTGGTGGAGCTTCAAGGCGGAAGGATTTGGCTGGAAAGTGAAGAAGGAAAGGGAACTACTTTTTATATTGAGTTTAAGGGAGGTAGTTCAATCCCATCCTAAAACCATCAGAGCGAGTATATTTTGTCAGTAGTCTAGCTAAAAAGCGATAGCCGTATAGTTTCATACTATGCGGCTTTTATTATGTAGAATTTAATTAGCCCTTCTTTTTTGTTTCTGAGGAAATGCCATACTAAGGCTATTAACAACATTTCTGTAATCTGTTATACTTCAAATGCTGGACAATCAAGAAAAAAACATCAATCAAAATATTGTACCCAAAGAGGGGCGACCTACTTGCTTGTCCAGCGACAATACAGGTGTTGGTCGCCCCTCTTTGGGGTATTCACTACGGTTTGACCAGACCCAGATTAATAGCCTAATAGAGTTTGCTCTGATACTGAAAAAAATCCATGTCCGATTAATGATGGAAGGATTTACAATTTCAGAAACGGGTAAATTACTTCCTCCTAAAGACTACAATGCCAAAATCGACCCAAAGGACTTTACTTGATAGAGATTATTCTAACGCATACCTCGTTTATACCCGCAAAAGCACGGACGATACTGACAATCAAAAAAATTCAATAGAATACCAAGTTCAGGAAGCTTTAAAATATGCTTTTAAAGAGAACCTCTTGGTTGCTCCAATTAGTATCGAAAGTTTTAGCGAGGAAGGTATCATAAAAGAACACCACTCGGGATTTAAACAAAAAGAAGATTTTATAATACTATCCGACGGTTCTATAAAGCAGAAAGTAGAACGCCCAAAATTCCTTTATCTCGCAGATATGTTGCAAAAAGGAAATGTAAAAGGAGTGATTTGTTTATGTTGGGACAGAATCAGTCGTAATGAAGCTGATGATGTAATTATTAAAAAACTGATAAAAGCGGGGGTGGACTTCAGATTTGTTCAAGCCAACTATGAAAATACGAGTGCCGGAGCTCTTCACATGGATATTGACGGAATGTTTTCTCGCCACTATTCCAGGGTAATTAGTGAAAAAGTTAAGAATACCGCTACAAAACTTCGCAAGGAGGGAAGATGTATTTACATTTCACCAATAGGATATTTAGATAAGGGTTCGGATTCCAAGCCGTTTGACAATGAACGAGCACCCATAGTTAAAAAGATATTTGAGTTATATGCGACTGGCGAATGGAGCTATACTACTCTTGCCGCTTGGGCTAATCAACAGGGATTGACTACTAAACCTGTCAGGAGAAAAAGAACACGAAAAGAAAAATTGCAAGGCATACCGATAGAATCGATGCCTAAACTGTCACGGCCTGTTTCAGCCAAAACCATCGAAAACATTTTAAACAATCCATTTTACATTGGAAAGAACATCAACGAAGGGCAATGGATAGACAGTATTGCACATGAACCTCTGATAGATGCAGGTTTGTTTCTTAAAGTGCGGTATATGCAATCACAAAGAACGACAACAGTTCGATACCCGCATTTAGAATTCGCCACATACAGAGGATTAATCAAATGTAAAAAATGTGGGAGGGGTTTCTCTCCTTATGTTCAGAGGGGTATTACTTATTACCGTACCAAATGCAAACCAAATTGTTCAAGCGCCGTCAAAAATGTAAGTGAAAAATATATTACCGATGAAATACAGAAGATATTACTAAAAATAAGTCTATCGGATGAAGAAATAGCACATGTGTCAGTTATGGCAGAAGCAGAATTGGCAAAAGTAACCCAACGAAGGAATTCTGAGTTAGAAGATCTGCATGGTCGCCTTAAAAAAGTCATGGCCGATTTAGATTATCTACTCAAGGAAAGAATTACTCTGCTTCGCACAGGTATAATGACCGTTGAAATATTAACTACCGAAGAAGTTAGGATACGAAAGGAGATAGATGATATCCAATCTAAAATTCAAGCCAATTCAGTGTCCTCAAAAGCAATGTTAGATTATGTTATAAGTTTCTCAAAATTGGTAGAGAATAAGGGCGCGTATTTTCAATACGCACTTGATGCCGAAAAACGCGATTTGTCAATAAAGGCCTTTACCGAACTATTTTTCATGGATGGACAATTAGAATTTACAGCAAAAGAAGGCTTTGAAGCACTTTTTGCGAGATACTATGACCCTGTTTGGTCATCTGGCTCCCCAGATTATCTCTTTTCCAACATAGAGGCCATTTATCAAAAAGCAATTAAATCTAAAATAGATTAATAAATGCCTTTGGAGGTAATTTATTTATATTGGACAAATTTAAATTGTTTATCAATGATTGAACTAGCAAAGTTAATTGAGAAGAAAAATGAGGTAATAAATAATCTGCAACGTAAGATAACTCAGTTGGAAAAGCTTGATCTAAGTGAAAAAAGAGAGGTTACTATTAACTTAAATTGTTTGCCTGAGTTTCTACCTTCAAACCCAGAAAAGCGCGGTATCAAAAGTATACTACATGATATTTTTGGTGATGTAATGAGTGAAGATAGAGGTGCTGTTTATGTATTTCATCTACCTGAAAACATCGAAAGAAACAAAATTTTAGATGCTCTTAAAGAATGTTCCTTACTTAGAAATACATCTTCAATATCAAATGTAAAAAATAGGAATTATGATGTGTTATACGTTGGGAGTTATAAATCTCATTTTTGCAATAGATTTTATCAGCACTTGGGCTATGCTTCGCGTGGGACGGGTTCATTACAGTTAATACACTGGGCAAAACCGTTATTCCCAGAAATTAAATTAACATATTTTCCAATAGAGTTTTCGCCTTTAGCACTCCATAATCTCATTGAAATAGCAATGTTTAAAGCAGTGACCCCAATGATTGGTAGGATTGAAAGAGATATACTTAATGAATAGACAACATAATATATTCTTTATAAAAACTTTATCGCTGACACATACAATACATCCGGCCTTGTGCCGTCCACAGTTTCCACAGCACATTTTAATACCATTATAATCAGCCCTCCTTATGTCGGAGGGTCTTCATTTGTACAGTAGAGTCATGGAACTTGCAGGTCGACAAATTCCAAATACCATTCGCAAACACCGTAGAGTAAACGGATACTCACAAAAGCGGTTAGCGAAACAACTTGGCGTAAGCACCGCCTTAATCTCCCATTGGGAACGAGGCGTTACCATGCCGGGATTTGTAAACATAATAAAGCTCTGTGTCTTATTTGAGGTAACACCGACAGAACTCTATCATACTCTCTTTGACAGAGTGCGAGAGTATTACTATCAGGAGCAGGAAACCGCTCTCGAATACGATACAGAGTAATCATAAATGAAGTCCTTTGAAAACAATACAGATTGGAAAGACCTTACACCCAACCCACATCCACCACAAAGTGTTCTTGGTTTAAGTATCGGTACTAAACATATCGGCATTGCCGTTGAAGGTAGAAAAGAACTTATTGAGTGGAGAGTACGGCGGTTTAGAGGAAAGTGGTCGGATGACAAACTCAGCACCATACTTAGGTATTTAGAAAAGATTATTACCAAGCATCACGTAGAAGCCATAACCGTAAAAATCCCCGAAACTCATTACCACACGCCAGCGTTTGCCGCGCTCAAAAACGGACTCACCACACTTGCCAAACAAAACAACATTCCAATATACGGCTATACTATCCGCGATCTAAAAAGCTGGTACAGGGTACAGGGAAATATATTTAAAGAAGCATTGATGGAAGCCATGCTCGACATCCGGCCGGAACTCAAGCACGAATACCTCAAAGAAAAGAAATACAAAACAGGCTACTACATCCGCATTTTTGAAGCAGTTGCCACCATACACTTGTGCTACCGAATGTGGGAACTATAAGCGTTTACATATAAACCCAAAGCATCAGCGTACTATCAACAGAACATTAACCTAACAACTCATGAAGTACCAAAACATACTTGCAAAGAAAGTATATACAGATTCCGAAGGAAACGGGAAAGTATCATGGTTTAAGGCGGGTCATATCAAAGAAACCGCAAGCGGCGCTAGATACCTGCTCATGTATGGCCAACCTGACACCACCTTCCAAATTTTTGACAGCGCAGAACCTGATAGGGAAGAAGAGGACGAATAAAAAACAAAAGCCGCCCGATTGGGCGGCTTTGCGTGTGTTCATTATTCATTAAAGAATTATGCTACTCCAATATTATCATGGTTTCCGTATAATTCTGCCCATTTGCAGTAATTACCGCCGAATACGAACCGGCGCTCAACTCTGCAATATAAACAGTACGTGTATTCTCTCCTACGGTAAGTGTTCCTAATCCCATTGGATCGATCATCGGGTTACCCCATTGGTCGTAAATATTTAAAACCGCTGTGGAAGATGCAAAGTTCATGTCAATTTCTATTGCCACAGTTTCGGTGTTTTCTGTTGGGTTGGGAACAATTATAAAATCAAGCGAGTCAACATGTGATTCAAGATAAGCCGTATCGGGTTGTAAATTCAGTTGGAAATTAAATCCGCCGTCAGGTTCATACACTTCTGAACCTGTCGGTGCAGAATACTGCACAAACCTAAACACCTGTTGCCCCCTATCCTCGTCCATAACTGTTTCTTCATGCAATCGGAACTCAAAATGCGCCCATCCCCATTGTCCTGCTTCAAGGGTAATGTTCTCCAAGTAGAACCCGTCATCTTCCACGATAAATGTATAGCCGTCCAAGATATATCCTTCGCCAGCAGAGCCGCCTTCTTCCCACGCATTGTAAAGCACTGGGTCAAGTTGCACCACATAATACCCCAAATCCCAATAATTGGTAACGGGGTTGTCAATCGTCAGTCTGATTTTACGCTGTTCTGACCACTGGTTACCCATACGCAATACCCATTCAGGCGATTTCTTGTTCGAGCCGATAGAGTCATACACTTCGGTGTTGCGGGTCACAATTTTGTTGTTATTAATCATGTTTTCACCTGTTGGTGCAACTTCAGGGTATGTCATGCCAAACGGAGTATCTGGACAAGTTACTATCCGTGACAATACGCATAACGGATGTGAAATCTTACTGTTGTTAAAATAAGATGAATTTCCATACCATCCGGGGTAGGGAGGCTTCCATTGGAAAGTATATATCCGCGAATTACCTGCGGTTAGATTGGAGTCCAAATACGTCCCTATCTCACCACCCATCGGATTACGTTGCATAGTGATGGAGTCATAAATCCCATTATTTACTGTGTCGTAGTGCCAGCTTAATGGCCATTGTTCGTAAAATCCGCCCACTGTCCAATAGGTCTTTACTTCAAAAGTACCGCTGGTTTCCGTTCCTTTATTACGTACCACTGCCCTTAAATTATTCCAGTTGTTACTGTTAAACTCCATAAACTCAGGTTTTTTGTGTGTTGTACAGGTAGAGTCAGGCCAGCAGTTCCATAAATCGGGGCTTCCCCAATAATCGCGGTTAGGGTCGATATTAGGCTCTGCACCTGTATCGGCAGCTCCATCCTTTGCCCACAAATCTGTTTTTAAGTTGATGGTATCGGTAGAGCAGGGATACACCCACGTACAGGCGGTATTCAGCATATTCGCAAAGCGCACCTTTGGGCGGTAAATGCTTCCTTCAATACAATAACCAATGGTGAGAAACAGAGTGTCGTTATTACTGTTAGGGACTTCTTCCCAACTTCCTGTTTGTTTGTTGTATTTCTCCCAACGGAAAAACGAGTCGGAATTAGGGGCTTGGTGCAGCCATGCTACAGTGCTGTCTAACTGTACATAATAAAACGTATCCACTCCAAAGGCAAGGTTGCTCAAGTCATTTTTAAGCGTAACAGTGCTGCAAGGCACTTCGGTATGTGAACCGTAAGCAGACGGTTTTGGGAGTTTTAAGAAAGCAGTATTGCTGAATGTAGAACCGCAGCCAACTAAGGTAATCAATATCTTCACTGAGTCACCGTCAGAAATGATGGTGGGTAAATCATTGGGGTAACTCACTACCGAGCCTGCCGTCCATTGCCATGTCCCGGGCGAAGTTTCGTTGTAGTGATAGCGTTGCAGGGTAACGGTTTGAGGAGTGTCAAACTGCAATTCGATTGGGAATGTCCGCGTTGTAGATGTACCTCCGGGGCAGAAGGCTGAGTTAACAAGATTTTTCTTAATTAAGACAGGGGCAATCCGTACCCAGTTACTCATAAACTGGCAATTGCCCTGTTTGGCAATCCTTCGGTAATACAAAGTAGTGTCTTGTATTATCCCTGTAAGGTTTTGTAAAGTGTCTCCATTACCTGTTTTGCCCCATGCCTGTGCATTCTTGCTGGACTCCCAAAGGTATTTCACGCCGCCCATAGAAGAAACGGTAGTGTTACCAAACAGTTTCAATGGTTTGCCTGAAAAACACAAAGCAGTGTCCGCCCAAATGCGGTTGCTGTCCAAGAAATTGGGAATAATGCTCAAGGTATCGGTAGAAACACATCCGTTGTTGGGGTTGCTCATGTTTAGGATAACCTTACCTGCACCTGCGCTCCAGTTCACCGCAAGGTTGTTGTAAGGGTCAATGGTGGGTGTGCCGTTTGCCACGCTCCATGTATAAGTGTTTTCATCATCACGGTGGGATATGGAATAACTCACGGGGTTGCCGTTCAAGATGCAGGCGGTATCAGTTCCCTGAATTTTTGAGTGTATGCCGATGAAAATTTCTTTTTGTACGGTTTGTGTGCCATTAACGGTAAGGGTAACTGTGTATAACCCTGTATCACCATAGGTATGTTTAGGTTCACGTAGTGATGAACTGTCGCCGTCGCCAAAGAACCACTTATAACTGCCTGCACAGGCGTTGGAAGGTATAAAACTAATATGCCCGCAAGCACTGTCTATCATGGTAAAGGTCAAAGGGATTTGTGCGGGTAGTTTTGCATCGCGCATGTTGGGAAGGCCGCTCATACACATACCCCCGATACCATTAGAAGCCAATACAGGCCCATTAAAAGAGTATTGCGGGGCGTTGGGTACAGATTTAGTAACGTTGCTGTCAGGAGAGTTTATTACAGCAAGGTTGGAGTAGCCGTATTTGGAAATGTATACCCTGTTATCAGGACCTAACTGTAAGTTCGTAAAACCTGAAATAATAGGGAAGTCAGTTATTTTGGTTTTGCTTAAACTATCGTTGCCGCTTTGAAGGTCGAATTGAAATAATTCGGAATTAGTATTCATCGCATACAACAACTTAGAGTTAGGGCTAAATGAAGCCGGTTCGGGATTGTTGCTTATCAAGGTTCTGTATGGGGTAATTATCCCCGTTGATTTATCGAATCGTAATAATTTCCCCCAAAAGTATAACCAGTTACCATCAGGAGAGGCTTTTAACTGACCTACCCCGATTTTTTTAAATATTGTATCGGTTTTTCCAACATAAGTTATTCCATTTGTATCTACAGAATAAATAAAAATATTCATCGGAAAAGGAGGATTATCAGGTAGATTAGTTACCAATACCCAATAGTCCTGTCCGTTACATTTTGGGATAACTGTAATTTGTTCGTTTACTAATATGGCACTGTCCAGTGGAGAAACTGTAAATCCCGCAGGGCCTGCAATAGGAATATCTTTATTGGTTGCATCAATATCTCCTAATCCCCCATTGAGGGACATATCTATTATTGAATACCTAAACCCCTTTTGATTGCTTGCATCAATTCCTGACACAGATAACAACATAAAACGGTTAGTGTCTCCCGTCATGGGAAGCACAGCCGCCGATTGGCAGGCACTGAAATCCCCCAAAATAGGACTGTTAGGCATTTGTACATAATTTCGGTTGTATATTTCCATATAACCGGGATTAAAAACAGTTCCACCTCCGTAAAACAATAATTGTCCGTTGTTTTTGCTATGACTAATGGTGCCTTCGGAGGTATTAATGTTAAAAGGGTTCCTTTTCCACGGTTCAATATTTCTAATTACTCCACCAGCAGTAAATTTAAGTCCTGCGTGGTCTCCAAAAAACCAATTTCCTTGGTCACTCGCGATGGTAGTGCCGCAATCGGCCACCTGCAAAAAGCTGGTGCGCGTCACTTCGGAACTGTCCAACGAGCCGTATTTAATTTCAAGGGTTACGCTATAAACACCGATACTGTCGGCAGTCCATACAAGGCTGTCGGAAGTAAGGGTAGTATCAAAAAAGATAACACCGTTTCTGCGGATTATCCACTGGTAGCTCAATACGCTGTCGTACTCAATGGCACGTAGGGTAAATACCCCGCTGTCGCAGGCAAAGTTCTCGTCGCTGTCAAACCACGCACTGGCAAAGCAGTCGTTAAGCCCCAAAGCATTCAGGTTTTTCGGGGTGACCTGTTTACTGCGGTAACGTTCTAATGTGGCTTGCATTAAACTTACTTGGTCTGCCGTAAAGTTAGTTTGGCAGGCTTCGCCCGTATAATCCATGTAGTTTTCGTGGTTATCGGCTATGCTCAGGTGGTAGCTGCAATCGTTACCGCCGGGTGCAGGACAGGAATAGTTGGCGTTGATGGGGCGGGTATCGCAACACAAATCACCTTTGTTAGCGCAGGTAGCAGCATTGTTACCTTCGGCACAGCCGCCCTGCCACAGTTCGCGTAACCCTAAATAGTGGCCTGCTTCGTGTACTAAGGTTAACCCTTTGCTGTTGCTTGTAAGTGTGCCGCAGCTTGCGCAATTGGTATAGTCTCCGAATTTTGTGTAGCGGACAACTACCATATCCGCCCCTGTTCCCATGTCGGCAAAGCGTTGGTTAAATCCGCCAATGGTAGAAGGGCTGCCGTCAGAGGCTAAAATGTTGGGAGCTACATAAATGTTAAAGTATTTTTCAGGGTCATAGTAACGGGTATTTGAGGCGGCATACGCGGCTGCTAAATTTTGAAAACGGTAATCAAATGTACCTCCAAAGCGGTTGATGCCTGAAAACGAAGTGCCGTTGGGCCGCCGCTGTGCTAATACGAAGCGGATACCGTAGTTCTCAAAACGGGCATTCAGGATTTCCAATTGCTGATATACCTGTGTATCGCTCACGTTCACCGTGCCCCCGCTGGTATCTATATGAACCACTATCGGGATGATGTACACAGCTTTTTTACAGCCGGGGATTATGGTGTTGGTGCTATTACCTGTATCCACATACGGCCAATAATTATGGGTGGTAGGTGGGTTGGTGCGGAACTCTGCAAGTTCTGCTGCAAAGGCGGACTGCTTTTGCTGATAGGAGGTGTCCATTTTCCAAAGGGAGTCCGACGCACACAAATGGCCGGATTGGGCAAAAGCCTCCCCCCACAGCAGCAAAGCTGCTGTTAACAGTAATACAATTCTCATAGGCTTAATTAATAATGATTTTTGTTATGTAATGGTGATTTTCGGTATCAGTTAGTTCTAAATAGTAAACACCCGATGCAAGCCCTATCAGGTTTACTTCGGCAGCGGGGGCAAAATCAAAGGATCTGCCTGCAATATCCCTTAGCTTTATAGTTTGTATTTGTATGTTTTGTGAACTTTCTATTATCAATTTGTCGCTTGCAGGTATGGGATAAATAGAAAAATATTCTTGGGCGTTGAATAACCCTATGCCCAAACCTGAAACAAGAAAATTGGCGGATGTATTGGTACAGCCGTTACTGTCGGTTATCTCCACGCTGTACAATCCGTTTTTGGATACTTTAAGTTGGTGGGAATTACCGCCTACAAGGTCGTTGTTGTACTTCCATTTGTAGGTAAAGTTACCGCTATCGGTAAACAGGCTGTCATTACTCTTGGTGATGACAGGCGGGACAAGGGTTGCGAAGGTTATTTTTACAGTATCGGATACTAAACAGCCTTTGATGTTGTAGGCACTGACATAGTATTTACCGTTTTGGGTTAGTGTGTAGCGAAGGCTGTCTTTCCCATCTTGCCATGATACACAACGGTGGTTGGGGGGAATTGATAACGCATAAGCTGTTTGGTTGCACAATACGGTGTCTTTGCCTAATTCAAGTTTAGGCTCTATGTAAATGGTTTTCGTGACTGTATCGGTTCCTGAAACTAATTGCACTATGTACCCACCTGTATCGGTGAAGTTGTACCCCGTTGCAGGTTGGATTGAAGTATGGAGTATGGCTTTGTTTCTAAAGATATGCCATGTGTGGGTTGTGCCCTCTTTTGCTTCAAAGTAAACTGAGTCTTTCTGACAACTGGTTGTATAGGTAAAATCTAAATTGGGTTGGTGAAAATAGGAACTGATGAAATTGGGAAGGCCAGCATATGACCGATCATTTCCCAATAGGATACTTTTAAGTTTAAATCCGCATTGAACACCTATGATGTTTGGCATATCAATAGATGCGATGAAAAAAGAGTCTTGTATCGCTATATAGATTTTATCACTACTCCTTTGAATTCCTGTGGAATATAGTGCAGGATTTGAAGCAACGGACACCTTACTTAGGTTTATGTCTGTTTCTGTAAGTAGGTTTAAATTATACTGATAGATATTTTTGCTCCTGTCTAAAACATAAAGTAGTGAAGAATCTGAAAACTCTATACCGAAAGGGAAAAAGAGGCCACCTAAAGTGCACGTAAGTTTAATTTGCGCGGTTTCAGTATTGAACGAAAACAGTTCAACTTTTGATTGGTCAAATAAGACATTACCTAGAATATTACCTTTTGAGTTTATTTTAAGCATTCCTTGGGCATCAGCACCAGATATGCCATTCATACTGCCAGCTTCTTGGACATATGGACATATATTCAGGCCGTCTTTTGTGATTTTAAAAATCAAGAACTCATTTGAGTTGTATTTATGGGTAATTATCCAGAAATCGATTCCGTTTGCGTGACGAGTTCCTGTTAATTTTTCGCATACAGGTGTTTGTAACAAAACATTTTTAACGGTGACTTTACCCAAGCCATTATTCTCATGGATATTTACAAGTGAGTATTGCAATCCATTGAATTGACCAACAGCATCAGTAGTAAAAATATAAAAAAGACTATCGTTGCCCGGCCATGGAACAATTAAGGAAGATTGAGTAGAAGAAATATGACCGTTTAACCCTGTTCCGTTATCCATTATTTGATGATTCTTATTCCATATCCTCACTCCGTTTGTATAAAACAAAAGATTACCATTAGTATCACTCATAGTCGCACAGCCTTCTATCGTATTCATCACCCCGTTAGCAAGAACAGTTGGTGGGTCTGTGGCAAAAGAAA
Organism: Bacteroidota bacterium; assembly: GCA_008933805.1. Taxonomy (NCBI): domain Bacteria; kingdom Pseudomonadati; phylum Bacteroidota; species Bacteroidota bacterium. The sequence goes on along the minus strand of WBUH01000008.1, from coordinate 165,258 downwards.
GCCCTGCACTATCTCCAAAATACCAGTTTTGGGTACGTTTAATATCTTGGGAACTACCGAATACTATGGTTAGAACAAGCAGAATAGAGAAACAATACTTCATATATAAATTAGATATGGCTTTCATGTGTAATGTTGCATACAACAATGTGATATCAGACAAAACTATATAAAACTTTCATAGCTCATGTTAAAAAGAGGTAATTGGCACAGAATCTCTTATAAAAGGTCATAGTTTTAAGGTGAACCGTAATTTTCATAGTTTAATTTTAAGAATCAGAAACTGTTTCTTCCTAGACAAAAATAATTTGTAGTTTCCAGAGAGATATTGCGTAAAACGCAACCGCTATCAATATAATTACGGAAAAATGCAAAAACCCGATACATATCGGGTTTTGAAGTACTTCAGTTGGCGTTTTGATTTGGACTATCTTGTTGTGCCGTATCATTTGTATCGGGAACTTTGCTTGTATTCAGAATATAATCCATCGCCTTCTGCGCTTGATTAGCTGCAAACACAAACAACCGAGCATCATCCGTAAACCATTCCATCCATCCGAATAGATGCCCTGTATTAGGCAAAGCCAATAATCCCGTTACTCCCGCGTGAAAGCACAGGTAATGCGCACCGATGTCAGCTATCAATGCCTCACGGGAAAACACTGGTTCACGCTCTGCAAGCTCCTTGCGGTCAATTCGAAGGGCATGCCCCGTAGAATGAATAAGCATCCGAAACAAGTCATAGTAAAAAAGTTCCGGTGTGGTGTACTCAGTAGACGGCGGCATGATAATCAAATCATCCTCTTCGACATACTCAGCCGCACTGCCTGTATACTCAATCCGAGGAGCATCCGGCATACCTTTTACTATATTCTTGCATTCAAGTAATGGATTTTGCGGAATTACCACATCATCAATACCCGATACAGTAATACCTTCACACTGGGAAAGGTTGTACACCTTCTCATACCGTAATACGGATCGCTTCTCTCCACTACCGTCAGTCGCATCCTTCCATTCCCAATAGGTAGAAAGGACATACCGTGCGTCTTTTTTTACTGTTCCACCTAAATTGTTGAGCTGCTGCTCCGATACAAACAAGTTACGGTTAAAGCCATAGACTGATAGTAGGGGAATGTTAGCACCCCGATACGGTTTTCTGGTAACCACATTGCGGGGAATACCATTATTCACCCATGATACCCGCCAGGGAACAATACCTTGTTCCAAAAATGAGATGACGTGCTCGGTAACAATCTGATACACGTCCTTGCGTTGTTTTTGTTCTGTTGTCATACAATTATTGATTTATAAAGAATGTATGACTGAAGTTTAGCTGATGCAGAGAGGACGGGGAAGGGGGAGGAATTTAAGTGTTATGAAAATTCATCATTTCATCATTTCATCATTTCATCATTAGGGTTAATGGAAATTCCAAAAAGAAATGAAGCATCGCAAAGGTTCTACTATAGAAATTAGAAACCTTTATGGATATCTAAAATTAGGCCAATAGTTATATTTTGTATTATTACCAAGTTATATTTTTTATATCTTTGTTCATGCTGTTGCATTATGAATAGCCGCAGTAATTATATGGGATTAAATTCAAAAAAATTCAACCCATTCAGTGATCCTAATAATATTATAAGGACTATATAATGCATTCTATTTTATGGATACATTTGATTTATATCGTGAAGCAAAGAACCATTATGACCTTCTAATCCCTGAGAAAGTTGAAGGTCTTATTCTATTGCGCCTTTATGACAAATTTGTCAATGAAGAATTTACAGAAGAGCGAATAAATGAAGTAATAGAAAAGGTTCATAAAGATCTTGGAAGAAATAGCCAACGAAATGAGTATGAAAGAAATAATGCTATTGTACTCAAATTCCAAGAATTTTTTATTTGGCGTGATGAGGTAAAAAAAACCTATAAATTCAAGGCATATGGCATAGAATTCTGTGAGAATATAAAGGAGCGATTATTTAAAAGATACAGCCCGGCAGAAATCAAACGAATATTTGATTATTTATACCATGAACTTCTTAGGCACATTGAAGCACAAGGTTTAGATTTCAATTTATGGTATAAAGAACATTTTTGTATACGCAACACAGAAATAATTGCGCAGGTGGAGATTCTAGATCAGCAGGTTAGCGAATCGGTAAGAGAGTTTCGAAAAAGAATCAAAGAAGATAATCCCAATTTATTTCTTTTGCTCGAAGAAATAGAAATCAGTTTAAACGAAATAAAAGAACATGCTTCTCAATTAAAGGAGGCATTTAAGTCTACTTATGATATAGATTACAAGTTGGATGATTTAATTGGCGTTCCTAATTCACAAGAATTTATATCCAATATTAATGAAGTGATGGATTTCAATTCCGGAATTAGGGCACAACTTGAGCAGGTAAGCTCTAGAATTGATCGGATCAAACCTAGAATAAGAGAATTTATTTACGAATTCAACCAGCGCGATTTTGATCGTAAAACAGGCTTGTTTCTTAATCTCTTACTAAACGAGAGCAAACAAATCAAAAGTGAAACAGGTAGAAAAAAACTTTTATTACCAGATGATATACCACCATTTCAAATTTATGCTCCTTCAACTTTGCCTAAGTTTGTCTTCGTTCCTGAAAGAGATATAACCCCAAAAGCACCAGTTGAAATAATTCAAAGGGAAGTAAACGCACAAAGGCAAAATGATTTAACTAAAATTGCTAAGCAAGTGATTTTTGAGCGTCAAAGAGTTCAGTTTTGGATTAAACAGGCATTCGACATCTTAAATTCAGATAATGAATTAGATTATAGTCCCTTTTTTTTCAGAATACTTACAGAAGAAAATGTTAATTTGTCAATAGCTATAAAAGCAACTAGTAAATTTCTGAGGCAGGTATCAAAAAATAGAAATATACAAGTGAAAATTGATCATGCACTCGAAACCAATTCCTCCTATCGCAATATTCATATATGGAAAATGTACATTCGGAAAATATAGCGTATCAATTTCTTAACGACAAAAAGGCTAAGGATATCTTTGCTAAAATTGATTATTCTTTACGATCAGGCATTCATATCCAGCGAGAATACCCTAAGCCTGAAGAAATGTTTAAGTTTATCGAAAGGCATTATGGAGCTTTGCAAGACTACTATAGAAATTTCTTCCAATTATCCTTATCTCAAGGAGGTGAAGAGCTAACCACAAAATATTATTATCTTGATTTCGAAGACGAAAATAACCGAAGTAAAATTCCTTCGGACTATCGTTATAGAGAATATTTAGATACTGCCTATATCGTTATTGGAATGCTATTTCTTAAGATGTATAAACTTGACGCAAATATAGAGTTAGATTCTGTAAACGAATTTATACAGCTTTTGTATACGGAATATGAAGAAGAGAAAGCTGGTTTATTCAAACTTGTCGCAAACTCCAAAGGAGAAAAGAGTACCGAATATTTGGAAAAAGACGTTACTAAAGAAATCCTGGATGCATTTGGTGAATTTGGAAAACTTGGCTGGATTATGTGGACAGATGAAGACCAGAGAAGATTTAAATACATGCCATCCTTTGAGAGATTAAGAAAAAAATACCAGTCACAAATTCTAAATATTGATGAGTTAGTTAAAAAATTAACATATGATAAATAATTATCCTCGAATATGGGGGCTTTCGACACTTGGTATAATTTATCACTTTAATACTGATTATAAGTTTCACCCCTTTCGTACAGATTTTTCAGGAGAAGGAGGAAGCGGGAAAACTATGGTAGCTGATATGCTGCAACTCATGCTGGTTGGACCAAGTCCTGGTATATATAAATCTGCTACAGAGGGCACGGAAGAGCGCCCTATTGACGGGTTAGTATTGCAACCCAAAAACAAACAATATGGGGCTGGATACATAATACTAAATATTGAAATAGCTCCGAATGAATTTATTGCAATGGGCTGTTTTATAGAAAAATCTAGTAGACAGGTTAAAATGTTCATTGCACAAGCCGGATTTGATTGGGAAAACTCTTTAACACCATTACCGAAACCTGTGTTTTATCGGGATTTATTAGTTAACGACAAAATAATTCCGGTTGAGGAATTACAAGAAAAACTACAAGACATCCATATTAAGCCCCTTCCGTTAAAACAATATCATCGTCTTTTATTTGATAATTATATTCTTCCGGTAGATCTATCAGAGAGTAGAAAAACACTGGAGAGTTATGCGAGAATATTCAGATCTTTTTCTCGGGGCAGCGGCTTTAAAACAGATTCAAAAAGTCTAAAGAATTTCTTGTTTAGCGATGATGATAAGTTTCTTCTTGCCAAATACTATAATGAAGTAAAATCAATCAGTGAAGATTATCAGGAACATGATAGGTACAAGAAAGAAATAGAACTAATCAACAAAAAGCAGGGATTTATTAAAGACGTACTGATATTATATAATGAGAGTAACCGCCTTCATATGGACTATTTGACTGCAAAGGTATATTACTGGATAGGTCAACAAGAAAAATTACAAAAAGAATTTAATGATAATCAGGAGGTATACAATAGATTTCAGATTGAACGCCAATTAATACAAATAAAGGAGTTGGAACTCGAAAAGATTGAAGTCAATGCACAAATACTCAAATATAGAGCTAGCGAAAAGGCGTTAACTACAATACGTAATACTAAGCAGTCTTTAACTTTTGAGAAAGATTTTGCGTATCAAAATCTACAAAATGCTCAATTGAAGAAAAATAATGTACTAAAGGTGACCAATTGGCTCCTCATAGAAAAAAAGGATCTTGCACAGTTAAAAGCATTTTATAAAAATGAATTTACCTATTATGAAAACAAAAAACTGTTAGATTCATTTTTAGAATATATCGATTTACATAACACTAGTAAGGAACTTGACGCTTCGAGTTGGACGATCAACTTTAAGAATACAACGGAAAACTATGAAGGTGAACTACAAAAAAGTAAGCGAAAGCTCGATGAACTGGTTGCGTTGAATGTCTTTGCAGATTTACAAAACCCAGAATCTCTGGCCAGTTGGGCTATAAAATACTTCAACCGTCCATTGAATATTGAAGAGGAAAGTGTATTAGTTTACTTTCAAGTATTTTCGGTTAAGGCTCCAGAGAGGCCCAAAGCAACAGATCGATATCTTCGAATAGCAGAGGAATTATTTTCAAACCTAGACATAAAAGATAAAGATGAACAGGGCTTTTGGATAAATATAGATGGGGTTTTTGAATTTATAGAATACGTTAAAAATCAATACCTCAACATTAACGAGAATGAGAAACAACAAACTGTAAATGCATTTTTAAAACTTAGAAAGGGTCTTGCAGAAGAAATAAAAGAATTAACTCAAAATATTGCTGATACTGAAAGGCTGAAAAAAATACTATTTGAATTTTCTGATTTGGAGAAGGCGATTACTTTATACACCAAACGAATTGAATATACCAGAATACCAGACTCAGAATGGCTGATGGAGGAAAACCAGTTTGAAGAACTGTTGGCAGATTATGCAAACAAAGAAATGGTGGATACAGAATATGACATTGCTAAAGGCAATTATGAAGGATTAATAAAACAAGAGAGCGAAGTAGACCCAAATAACTTTGAACGACAAAATGAAGATGCAATATTCTATTTTAAGACTGAAAATATCGATACAGCCAAGCTCGATGAACATTTGAATATTCTTTCAGACAAAATAACATCTGGAAAGAATGAACTTAAAAGCTTACAGCAAAAGCTAAATATGGATGAATTAAAAGTTATTCAAATTGAAAGCACATTGTTGGGAGATAAAAATAGGCGTACGACAGTATTACAATTAAAAGCTTCTCATGCGATTTTGTATAGTAATTTAGAGCAAAACTATCAAAAGTCAGAAATTGCTCTTTATGATTCCAATAGACAATCGCAAGAAGCCAAAAATGCTTACCAGGAGGCATTCAAAAATGTGTTTCCAGAAGACAGCAAATATGTATCAATTGACGATAACCCTGATGAAGGTAATAACAGTTTAAAAGAAAAGTACAGCATAGCACGATTAAAATTCGAGGGAAAGTATAATATGGTTGCTGAAGAAATAGAAGAGGGAACCCAGCTAATTGATACTTTTCATGTTGGACAGTTAGCACATAAACTTTTACCCACAGTTTTTGCAAGTCCAAAACTTTTTGATGAATCCAAACTAGAGTCGCAGCTTACAGAGCGATTGACTAAGCTATATCAAGTTATTAAGGAAATCGGTTCAAGAAAAATTGAGATCCTTAAACGTGTTTTTACTGAAGTAAATAAAACATATAGAGATCACTTGGATAAAGTGGGCAAAATCGACCAATATTTCAAGAATCCAAATAAAAGCATTACTGGAGGAAACCGAGGGTCATTAAAATATGAGTTATCAAGCGACTATCCTGCCAAATGGATGAATATTTTTACAAAGGCGCTGGACGACAAATTAACCAATACGGGTTTGTTTGAGCAGTTAGCCAAAGAAATCGATATTAATGAAATGATGAAAAAGGCTTTCATTGACGAAGGTGGAACTAAGGATGCCGATATTGAAGATTTGCTAAACCCAAAATCTTATTTTGATTTAAAGTTTAATTTGCGCCTTGCCACTGGTGATGCGAATGCTGGTAGTAATAGTCAAACATATTCAGGAAATGCGTTACTAGGACTAGCAAGATTATCACTTATCGAAGATTCAAAACGCAAGGGCATCCGAATAATGCCAATTGATGAAGCTCAAGGCTTGGGAAGCAATTATGAAATGTTAAGAAATATAGCGATTGAAGAAGGATATCAAATTCTTTCAATGTCAATAGATACCGCTGGCGAAATTAGAGAGGGCGAACAATATATTTATATATTAAATGAGAATAGCCTTGCAGATGAAGATAATTACGTTCCGGCTATGGGAGTTTTTAGTGATAACCAGTTAACAGCTAATATTGAGACTTTCATTTATGCTAACAACAATTAAAGTAAAAAGAAATCTCACATGGAGAGAGCTGAAGGCACTTAATGATTTATATGCTAAAAGAAAAACACAGGCAAAAGTTCAAGACTCAGATTATTTCAAATACTTGATAGATGATGCAGAAATAATTGAAAGAAAACTAGGAAATAGCAGAGTCCTTTTGCCAACTGATAATTTTATCCAATTCTATGAAAATTCTCTAAGAGAAAATTTCAACCATTATGTAGAATTCCTCGAACATAAGAATCTTGAAACAGACGCTCGAAAAAACTATAATGAAGAAGATATAAAAGCCTTAATGTTTATTGATAAAAATAAAAACCAAATTGTTCCAAACCTTACAACAATAAACAAATTTTCAGGAGAGTTTTTCAGAGGTAAAGGTTCAAAATACTTAGCAAATAAACCAAGTGTATTATATGCGGTGCTTAGAATTTTAGAGATAAATGATTTTCCTGCTTCTGACCCTAAGGAGCATCAATGGCGGTTTGTGGTTGATTGTCCAAATCCGAAGGCTGTGGTTCTCTGTGAAAACCTTAACTTTTTAAAACTTCCATGGATAGCTGAAAGATACAGCATAAAGCTTTGGTACGTTGGAGGAAATAATATCGCCATTATTGACCAAATAGACCAGGAAGAATTTAAACGCCCATTATTTTACTCGGCTGACTGGGATCTGGCGGGTTTAAAAATCTACTCCCGAATAAAACACAAACTTGCAAATCGAAATAAAAATATCGCACTTCTTTTTCCAAGCAATCTAAACAACCGTTTACCTGTGAATTCACCATATCACAATAGCAAATGGGAGTTTACTAAAGAATTTTCGGGCTTATTCCATACAGATTTTAATATACAAGAAATTAGCTTGATTCAGGATTTGATTAATAATAATCAATGGATTGAAGAGGAATCTAACGACTTAATAAAGATGCTAAGTCAATGGATATAGCATAATTTTCAAAAGAAAGGTCTTCGGATAACATATTTTATAAATGTTTTAACTATGTCATTACATAAACTTTTTATATTCACTAAGGATACTAATGCATCAGCTACTGAGCAAGGTTTTCAGTATCAAAAGCTGAAGACACTCAAAACATGGATAGAAAATCGCATTAAAAAGATTGACGAAGTAATATACTGCGACTATGAAGATGATATATTTCAAAGAAATTTAAAGGAAGAAAAGGTAAAGTTTCGACAGATCAAATTATATTCATCTAATTTTTCTTTTTCAAAAGAAGAGATACAGAAAAGCCTAGCTCATTTCTTTATGTTATTTGTGAAAGGGGAGTACAAATTCGATGATGTCAATTTTTTGTTTGAAACGAATTCTGGAGTGGCAAGAAAAGTTAAAGGAAACGATGCGGATTTGCTGCAAGAATGGGCAGCTAACCAAGAGGCTTTGAGCCATCAGCTACGAGATAAATGCAGAATACGCGTTAAAGCCATTATAGACGAGTATATAGCTGAGACTTATGAGGCGAAGATTTCATCTGAGGATAAAACTGAATTACAGCAAGCAAAAAATATTTATGATCAGTTATCAGATGAAACTTGGAATTCATTTATTTCTTCAATTAAGTGGCAATTCGATGCAATACCACAAGAGCAAGCTATTCCTTTATTGTTAGATGATATTACAGCGTTAATCACAAATTTACCATTACCAATAGACCCCGCAAAAGTATCCACATATATTTCTGTGCTTCATTTTGAGATTGCCATTAGAACTTCTCAAGACAGCGAGGAAGATAAAATACTGAATAATCAGTTACTAGATATTCTACTCCTAAATGAAGGCTCGGAGAAACAAAAATGGTACGGTGAAATATTTGAAAAATGGTCTTTAGTAAAGGAAGTAAAGCAGTTTAATATCGGTGCGTTTTATGAAGTAATTAGTGCTGCTCGTCATTGTCGATGGGAGATGCACAACAGCGACCATGAAGGCCTTTGGTTAGGGTTATTGAAAAAGTATATTGATTTGGATGAAACGATTATTCTATGCCGAAGGAAAGCTATATATGAGTATCTATTTTTAATGCTTTGTCCAGACCCGAAAACTGGCCAACCAAAAGGAAAGATTTCAGAACAACATGACTTGATTCGGTATTACTTCAAAGAGTTAGAACACAGAAACTCATTTGCAGATATAGAAGAAGATATTATTCTTTTACAGATTACACAAACTCAACAGCTTTTTAATGGAAATTTCTTAGATGCAGCGGAAATTCCAGAATGGGCAACTGCGATTATAAGTCAAATCGATAAAAAAATAGCTAATCCTGTTAATGCTGATGAACTTTGCCAGGCGTATGAACTCAAAGGACATTTCATCTTTGACATAAATCCAGAAAAGCCTCTAATAGAAAAGATTGACGCGGCGATAGATGCCTATAAGAAAATTCTCGAACCGCTAAAAAACGCGAAGACTTATAGTGTGTCCAGATTGAATGACCAACTTACTAAAATTCTAAATATGTTTATTAGTCAGAGGGTTAAAGACCAAGTTATCGAAGCCATAGAGAACTTTATCATTGAGATTGAAGAACTTGCCGCCAAAACCGGAAGACAACATAATTCTGCGCATAGCCTTGTTGAACGTGGTGTAACATACCTAAACAATCCAACTCCAAAGAACTTCTTAAAAGCGTTAGATTGTTTTCATAAGGCTAAGGATTTATGGTACTTGCATGAAACGAAGGACGGTTACATACTTGCGTTATTAAATATTGCACAAGTATATTCGGCGCTAGGAATGCATATGGCGTCCAAATATTATGGTCTGTGTGGTGTTTGGGCATCAATTCATTTTGGAGATTACACCACATTAAAAAGAATAAGTGATAGCTACGCAATGGTATTTCACGCCGACTTTGAACAAGGCGCGTGGATGAGCGCATTAGATGATTTTGAGAAATTCATCCATGCAAGGCTTGAGTTTACCCCCGAAACGTTGAATCTGGAAGAAGATTCTTTATTGCGAAATAGCGTGTTTGACTTGTCTTGCATTTTAGCTGCAACTCCTTTATTACATCCCGATTTATCTGTGTTTATCGAATATCAAAAGACAAACTTAGGATGGCTTTATACTAATCATTTAAAGGAAATGATTGATGCTTTTAAAATAGAACTCCGGGATAAAGATGGTTTTAAACAAATGTTATCAAATAAACTATCGGACATCCCCTTGAATGATGTTGGTGCTAACAGAGAAGTTAAATTTTCTCTATTAAGCATAGAATGGAAAATTGCCTTTAAAAATAATGCTGCCTTGAATGCCGTAGCAGAAGAATTTTGTGCCTTATTGCAAATCACCTTATGTGAACTTGGTCTCCTTAGCGCAGATCTTTATTTACTAGAAGTACCGGTTAGCATAAACATATCGTTAGCGGATGATTATGCTGGTTTTATACATCAACACCCATCGCATGAAAATACCGTTTGGGACATTTCAATACCAGTTTTAGGTACGAAAGAACCAGCTAAAGTCCAATTTCATTATGGTTTCCTAGCTGCTAACATAAAATTATTATTAAATAACCTAAGCTTATTACCTAAAGATGAATTTGAAAAAGCTTTCAATGATCTATATACCAAACAAAAACTTGGAGAGAAAGGATTAGCCATTAACACATATCAAAAAGTATACTTCAGTCTTCTAAAAGAAGACGATTTTAATAAATCAATGCGTACCGCGTTTCAACCCCTATCGGAAAAAGATTACAATTTAACATCATCTGATATGCTTATGCCAGTTGAAGGAGAAAGCGTTAAATATAATCGCGATCAATCTATCGAAAATATAAAAAACAGATACGTTAATACTGTTAAAAGACTCAGTGTTAGTTTGTCCTTATGGAAAAAGGAAACAGAGTTTCAAGTAATCCTTCATGAGTTACGCCAACATGGATGGCTTGACTGGCAAATTCTTATTGCATTAATGAATTATGTATTAACTATTAAGATAAATAGTTACATGAATTCTATAACAGCTACCAACGAAAGTGAAAGAAGATCTGCCTTCCAAACCGAATTCAATCGGGTATATAGACTCGATGAAAATGAATGTTATATGGAAATTCCCGTGAATTGGCTCCGAACCGCAGAGTTTCAGTTTGATTTATGTAAAATGCCTGTAGATACTCTAGAATCTTTCGGATTACAAAACAATATGGCACACCCCAATTTCATGGCTGTAAGATCCTTTTTAAATAAGAGATTTCATTTCGATACGGACGACGTTAGTGATAGTAGTCCATTTAAAACTATTTAAAAAATCATAAAATGAATCGCATATTGCTTTTTGATGAGAAGATAAGGACACTTGAGGGTCCTGCCGATAATAATGCTGATATATATCAATATTACAATGATAGTTCGAGGTCAGATGTTGCTAATGTGAGGGTATTACTCGAAAATTGGTTTTTTTAATATCCAAGTGAAGAAAAACAGGAGTTGAAATCACGATTTAAAGTGGCGTTTGATCCAGCATTTTATGAGCTTTACATTTTTATATTATTCACACGGCTGGGCTACACCTTAACAGTACATCCTGAAGTTCTAGGCACTAAAAGACATCCTGATTATTTGGCAACGAAGGATGAGGAAATTTTTTATATCGAAGTTAAGCATATGACTATGCTGTCCCACGATGAACAAGCTTTAGAAAGACGAAGAAACACGCTGCTCGATTCCTTAAATAAAGTTACTGCTTCGAATTTTCTCCTGAAATTAGATACTATGCTTTTTAAGGACAGTAGTCAGCCAAGCGGTAAAGCAATTATTCAGTTTTTCAATGAAATAGTAGCAGGCCATAACCCAGATGAATATGCCACTCTTTTAATCAATAGTGGGTTCGACGCTATGCCAGAGATTGTATATGAGGATGACAAGGTTAAAATTGAAGCGCAACTTTTGCCAAAATCTCCTATGCACAGGGGAACAAAGTCTCGCTCAATTGGAACTTTTCCATCCGTAACTCAAATTAGAAATGATAGTGAAAATATAATTTCGTCATTAGAAACTAAAGCCATTCGATATGGACAGTTAAATGCGCCATACATTATCTGCCTGAACAAACAAAGTGTCTCACTTGATATTATTGAAGTGCAGGAGGCTTTATACGGATCGTTACAAGTTTCCTGGAGTGAGAATCCAGCAAATCGGGATGAAAAACTGGAGTTTGCAGGAAATGGATTTTTTGGTTCGAAACATAATCCTAAGTTCACCAGAGTGTCCGGAGTCTATATATCTAATTCGAATACAGCTAATTTATCTTCAACTGCTGATCATGCTTTTCGACACAACCCGTTTGCAAAACATGCTATTAACTTAACAATATCGCAATCTGTCAAGGAAATTCTGAACATTCCGGATAATTATCCTTATAGCTAGGGAATTTAGTTCCTCGGCGAATTAAGTAAGCGTAGTTAGTAATATCTAGTTTCGCTATAAATAATCATTATGGTCAAAAGTGGATTTGGCCTATTAATTGGCGAACATTTTATTTTTTATCAGGTTTGATAAATGTATAGTCACCGTGGTTTAAATAATCAAAGTTATCAATGCTTTTTACAGTAAACATTTGTGTGTCCATATAGTCTAACGAATTATAGTTATTGAATTTAAAATGTTCAACATTGAGTATTCGGCTTTCAGCGTCTTCGAAAATATTTGAAATAGTTCCTTCTGTCCAATTTGTCTTGTCTCCCTCAAGAATTAATGTAAACATAACTCGTTGTTTGGTCTCATCATATTGAGGTAAGTAATAAATTATGGCAATTGCTTTATTTTTATTTACCAATTCATAAACATCAATATAGCCGATTGCTAGCTGGCCTCTCTCGGCTATTTTTTTCCATTCAAAATTCATTTTTGTTCTATGAAGTTTAAAAACCCACTTGTTAATAGCGAGTTTTCTATTTGTTGTCTATTTAACGTTTTGTTCGGCGAATTCAATAAAGTAGACGCTAAGTGTTCAATTGCTGTCCAAAAGTTTGGTTGCTTTAAAAGAGTAATGACTTGTTCCATTGCGCCGTCAATGTAGTTTGGAGGATGATTTGCAATATTATTAGATAAATACAAATGAATACTTTCAATACTTCTTAAATCTGGTCCACTCACTTCAATAGGGAGTTCTCCTTCAAACGTAACTCCCGTCTTGTAAAGCGCTTCACTTACCGGCCCACCTAAAAGTGTTCCCAAAATCTTAAACGCTATTTGGGGCGTTGAGTTTTTTAGCGAATTATCTAATGCGTTATATATAGTTGGATCATCAACATAGCTTTTCAGCGCAGCAATAATCAATGTTATTCGAGGGTCAGAATAATCAAACCTTGTGAAGCCGCTGCCAGGTTCATTTTGAAGTAATGTTACCTGATCACTTTTAAACCTTGCCAAATAGGCCATTATAATATGACCACTTTCGTGATAAGCGCCCTGTTCAAAAAGTTTTTTTGTCATAAGTTTTGGAAATAGCTTGTTTTTAAACCAACCAAGTAGTCTCATTAGTACTTTCTATCTTAATGCAATATTGAATGGCACAATAATGGAAAAAGAGCCTTGCTTCAACCTTTAACCGTATTTTTAGATTTTCATCTTTGACCTACAATAAGTTTGGAATTGAGTGAACTTTTCTACAAAAGTAGTAATCTGGTTCGATAATCTGCTTGTTCGGGCTACAAAAGTTTCAAAACCCTTGCAAAGGCAAGGGTTTTGGTGTTTTATGAAAAATGGTAGATAATTTGGATAACTGCTGAAACTAATAATTTTATTGAGGTCCTAAGCAGATCTAATGGTTCGATTCCGCTTGGGTTTACTGATAAAGACTGGCTGTCAGAAATCACAGCCAGTCTTGTTTCTTCTTCTCTCAAATCCCCGTCATTACTCAAAAGTTTTTCTGTAATTAATTGTCCTGGGCGGTTCGATACTCATTATTCTCAAAAATCACTCTTGCCGGAAAGTATCGAACTAGGCAGGATGCGCTTGCTTTCGAGATTAAACCCAGTTCTCTGTCCTTTTTATTTGGCTATTCAATATGCACAAATGCTGACCTCCGTCAGTATTTTTCTTGCTCACAGAAGCTTATTTTGTAGTATGAAAGTGCAATACCACATACTTATTATAGTTATTCTTTCATGTCTATACACCGTTTATACAATTGCTGTATATGCCACAAAGGGTTATGAAGAAACGGATAAGGTGACGGCTGAAAAAATATTAGCCGGAAAAATGCTGTGGCAAAAACACAATTGCCAATCGTGCCATCAACTGTACGGATTGGGTGGGTATTTAGGCCCAGACCTCACTAATTGTTACTCTGCACCTCACAAGGGACCTGCCTATATGGACGCAATATTACAATCGGGTATTGGCATTATGCCTGATTTTGGGCTTGATTCAAGCGAACGCAAAAGTATTATTTGTTTTCTTAAACAAATGGATTCTACGGGATTTGCTGACCCCAAAAAATTTAAGATAACCATTGCCGGAAATATTTATCCTGATGAGGCAAAATAACATAGGAACCTTATTTATCATCACTGGGATGTTATTCCTTGTGGCAAGTCTTTTTTTTGGTCTAATGGGAGCTTCCGTTTATATATGGCCTGATGGCGCGGGTCGCATGTTTACTTTTGCACAAATACGGCCATTGCATGTATCTTTGGCTATTTTTTGGATTTTGTTTACCGCTACGGGGGCAGTATATAGTTCTATGAATCACATATCACATCTAAGAGCTATTAACAATGCAATGGCATTTGGTCAGCTTATGTTAATGACTGGTTCAGCAGCCGCTATAGTGCTTGCATATTTAGGGAAACACTTTGGCGGCAGGGAGTACCTTGAATTTCCGCCACATTATGCCATATTTATTGCTTCCGGGTTTATTATTTTTCTTATCAACTACATCCAGTGGGTGCGAAAAATCAAATCATGGCCTGTGTATATGTGGATGTGGTTAACAGGAATAGTATTCTTTATTATCACATTTGGTGAGAGTTATTTATGGCTTTTCCCCTCTTTTGCTGCTGATGTTATTAAAGACCTTACGGTGCAATGGAAAGCGGGCGGTTCAATTGTTGGCTCGTGGAATATGCTGGTATATGGTACCGGCCTGTTTTTAATGGAGAAAGTGAGCGGCAATCAATCCTACTCAAAATCAGGGATTGCCTTTTTATTATACTTTTTGGGGTTAACAAACCTTATGTTCAATTGGGGCCACCATATATACCTTTTGCCAACTGCTGCGTATATCAGGTATGTTTCTTATGCAATCAGCATGACCGAGTGGGTTCTGTTGGCGCGTATAATTTATTTATGGAAAAAAAGTATGGTCGAAAACCGCAATTACTTTTCACACCTTTCAGTACGGTTTTTATATATAGCCGATATTTGGGTGCTGCTTAATTTAGCGTTAGCCATTGTAATGAGCATACCAGGCTTAAACTTATACACCCACGGCACGCACATAACGGTAGCCCATGCCATGGGCGCCACCATAGGTATAAACTCAATGATTTTGCTGGCAGCGGCAAGTGAGTTTGGAAAGGGAGTTTGTATTTTGCCAGCCTACCGTGAACGTATTTGCGGACTATCACTCAAGGTGGCCCATCTGTCTTTGATCGTTTTTTGGCTTTCTCTAATTGGTGCCGGGCTGCAAAAAGCAATATGGTTACACAGCGAACTGCCAAAACCATTTAGCAGTATGATGAAAGGACTATCGCCATATTTTATAGTATTTGGCTGTAGTGGATTTGTTTTGGCGCTTGCGCTCACAACAATAGTTGCCACACTGGTAGTAAGCTATACCGGGTGTATAAAATATACTTATGTGCGAAAGGGAAATATTGCTTTTACATCCCGGGGGCAAAATTAATTGTGTAATCGCATTTTTTTTTCTAAAGCTTCTGTAGCTATCTGTTGGATACTAGTATTTTGCAATTTTGTTTTAAGGACATCCCTCATTTCTTTCATCTCAAAGTGAAGCGGGCAGGGTTTTTTATCGGAGCAATGTTTTAAGCCCAATCCACATTTCTTAAAAAAATCATCCCCCTCTATAGCATACACCACTTGCACTATTTGCACCGGTTTTTTGCTATCAATAAAAAAACCACCGTTTGGGCCTTTTACTGAGCCTATAATCCCTTTTTTAGCAAGCGTTTGTAATATTTTGGCAGTAAAATGTTTGGGCGTGCCAACCGCATCAGAAATTTCTGTTATGCCCAGTTTTTCGCCGTTGCTACTGTGCCCGGCTAAATAAATTATCGCCCTTAGTGCGTATTCGCAGGTTTTAGAAAACATGGGTCAAAAATAACATAACAAAAGGGGCGATATATAACCGACCCCTCATTTATTACTAAACCACCAAACCTAATTGGTGTGAAGATTAATTGGTATTGAACAACTGGCGTATTCAGGCACTCGTTCCAGATTTTTAAGCAAGGTTAGCGCTTGAGGAAATAGTATGTTGTTTTCCAAATGAATGTGCTGGTGCAAATCATCTTCAAACTCTTTCAGTTTTAAATAACATACCCTATAGGTGGTGCATGCATCTTCGGGTGGTGTATACCCATTTGAAAGGTTATTGATGTTTTGCATGAGCTTACCGGCATACTCGTGCTCCTGTTCCATGCATGCAATTGGCCCATTAAGTTCTACTCCTTTTGCAGCAAGTGAACCGTCAGCACTACTTGTCAATTGTTTTATAAATGGAAACAACACGTTCTCTTCCTTTTCCATATGTGATAAAAGTTCATTTGCCAATGCAATAAAATAGGCTTGTGTTGAGCCCAATTCGGGATGTCGTTCGCCATGCACACGTACAAGTTTTTGCAAGTATGAGTTTAAAATATCTACAGATGTACGAACGTAATTGTGATGAGTATTTACAATATAATCTGCTAAAAAGCCAGCTTCCCACGAAGCAAAGTTTTGAGATGGCAACGAAGCTGTAGAGAGTACCATAATTAATTCTTCTATTAATTGTGTAGCATCAACCTTTTTTTTGACACAAACATCCTCTATCGAAATTTTTCCCCCGCAACAAAAATCAATGTTGTGTTTTTTAAACACATCTGCGGCCCGATAGTTGTGGGTCACAATATGGCCTACATGCAAGGCTTTAAGAGAGCCTGTATCAGTAAATATGCTGTTATTATCCATGTGCTTGTTTTTTTATGGCACAAAGTTAATAAATCATTCTTAATAAAAGATATAATAGTCTTTTATTCTTTATTTTGTTTCTGTAATGTAGGATTATGTAGCAATACTGCACAAGCATAGTGTTCCATCACCCCAATAAGTGGTTTAAAAATCGAGCCGAAAAGCGAGCCGTTAAAATAATACAGGTTTTTTCTGTTTTGTAGAATGCTCAAAACCGGCTGAATGTTCCGGAAAATCGCTGCGGTAGTGCACGCCCCGGCTTTCTTCGCGTTTAAGTGATGCCACGGCAATCAACCGTGATGTTTGCATAAGGTTTAGTGTTTCCATAAGCTCACGGTTAATGCCCTGCATCATTCCTATCCTTACAATTTCAACTTCCCAATGGTTGAGTTGTTCAAGTGCAGCCTTTAATAAAACGGCGTTTCTTATTATCCCTGCTTTTTCCCACATCAGGTTGCCAAGTTGCTCTCTTATTTCTTTTAGTACCGGTATTTTGCTTGTATTCACAGTCCTATTGCAATGGGAGACTGTTTCAGCGGTTAAAGGAAGATTTTTAAAATTGTCTTTTACCACTTTGGCCGCCTCGCGGGCAAAAACCAACCCTTCAAGTAGTGAGTTACTCGCCAGCCGGTTGGCACCGTGTACCCCGGTACAGGCGGTTTCGCCACATGCATACAAACCCGTAATATTGGTTTTGCCATGCAGGTCGGTAACCACACCCCCGCACATATAGTGAGCGGCAGGAATCACTGGGATACGCTGTTTTGATATGTCAATTCCCAATTGGTGGCACCTGGTGTATATAGCCGGAAAACGGTGCTTAAACTTTTCGATATTAAGTTTTGGGGTATCCAGGTATACACAGGGGCTGTTATCTTTTTGCATTTGTTCTGTTATGGCACGTGTTACAACATCGCGTGGCGCTAAACTACCCATGGGGTGGTAGTGTTGCATAAAAGGTTTGCCCGCTGTATTTACCAATTGAGCGCCAAACCCTCTAACAGCTTCGCTGATAAGAAAATTTTCGCCGGTGCCCTTATATAGCATAGTGGGATGAAACTGCACAAACTCCATATTTTGCATCAACGCGCCTGCACGCCAAGCCATTGCAAACCCATCCCCAGTGGCACCTGCCGGGTTGGTATTTTGTTTGTACACACTGCCTGCACCACCAGTAGCCAAAAAAGTAACTTGCGATTGTACCGCGTGCATCTCCTGCTTTTTTTCATCGATAAACCATGCACCGCCACAAGTATGGTTATGGGTTATAATATCTATGGCAAAATAATCCTCAAGCACGGTAATATTGGAATGGGCTTTCACAAGGGCAATTAATGTATTAATTATACCCGCACCCGTTTGGTCGTTCACATGCGCCACCCTTGCAGCACTGTGGCCGCCTTCAAGGGCTAATAAAAACTTTCCTGTTTCGTTACAATTAAAAGGTACCCCCATTTGTTGCAACTCATAAATACAAGAGGGAGCGTCACTTACCATACAATTCACCGCAATTGGGTTACAAAGGCCGTCACCCACAGTTATAGTGTCATCAAAATGGGCTTGGAGGCTGTCGGCCATATCCAGTGCGGCGGCAATACCTCCTTGTGCTTTGCTGGTGTTGCTATCTTGCAAACTGTCTTTGGTGGCTAATACTACCCGTGCAAACCCTGCGCATTTAAGCGAAAAATACAGCCCGGCAATCCCGCTTCCTATTACAAGTACATCCGTTTTCATGGGTTACGAAAATTGAAACATCCGCTTAATGGGCAGGCGGGCTTTTTCCATTATCTCTACAGCAAGGATTACCTCATACTGTGTTTCATTAGCTGTGCCTATGGACTCCAGTGCGTTTAATGTGTTTTGGAGGGTGATTTTTTTCATATACGGGCATTTTATGCAAGGGGTTATAAACTCCCTATCGGCATACATGCTTTTAAGGGTTGCCCCTAAATCGCACTCCGATGCCAGTATAAACTGCCTGCTTTTGCTTTGCCGCACATAGCGCAAAATATCTGTAGTGCTGCCCAGCACGCCGCCCCTGTCATCAAGAGAGCTTACAACGGTTTCCTGCGGCACTTCCCAGTGTAGCAGCATTTCGGCATTGGGGTATAGTTTTTCTAATGCCCCTATTGAATCAGGCCTGAATTGTTCGTGCACTTCGCACACCCCGTCCCAAAGTATCAGTTTTTTCCCCGTTTCGGCGGCTATCCTGCGGTTCAGGTTTTCGCCCATGTATTTATCCGGCAAAAAAATCACCGTATCGCCCTCCAGCGATTTTATAATATCCACCGCATTGCGCGATGTGCAACATATATCACACTCGGCCTTGGTTTCGGCATAAGTGTTTATATAGGCCATAACGGGTACCCCGGGATATTGCTGCTTCAGCGCCCTCACATCTGCGGCGGTAATGCTGGCTGCTAGTGAACACCCGGCCTCTTTATCAGGTATATACACGTGGCGGTGGGGATTCAGGATTTTAGCCGTTTCGGCCATAAAAAGCACCCCGCAAAAAATAATATTGTCAGCAGTAGATTTTGAGGCCTCAATGCTCAATCCCAGTGAGTCGCCAATATAATCAGCCACACCACCATCGTTCTCCAACACCTGCAATTCAGGCGACATGTAATAATGTGCCAATATCACAGCATTCTTTTCTTTTTTCAGTTGCCTTATGCGGCTATAATAATCAACTATGGTGTGCATAGCATTCCCCTCTGTTTAGATTAGAAAATAGTATTACAAATATTGCGCACGAAAACGGCAAAAATAATGAGGCAAATCATCATCAATACTGACGTGGGTCAGGGTTTGGGCCACCCATTGCAACGAAATTTGAAGACGGATAATATCTCATATATGAAACGCTATTTTTTATTTGCTGCTTTCCTTTTCGCCGCTTCGCTTCTTTTTCTGCCTTCGTGCAAAAAAGACGAAACCTCCGCGCCTCCCTCAAACCCTGATATTACTTTACATCTTGCGTATGCGGTTGATAACAATATATTGAGCACCGATACCCTGAAATATACCAATGCGGCAGGTAACTTGTTCGGGGTCTGGCACTTGGAGTACTATCTTTCAGGATTTGCTTTTATGGACGATAAGGGTGTGTGGTGGAAAACCGGCAGCGAATATTATGTGAATGTCAAAACACCCAAAACAAATACCATTGGGCTAACGGATCTGCCTGTAGGAAAGTACAGTAAACTTAAGTTTTTTATAGGGTTGCCTGCGGAGCGGAACTTAACTGATGCTTTGCCTGCCACCGCTGAAAACCTGAATATGGCATGGCCTGATATAATGGGTGGCGGCTACCATTTTTTGAAATTAGAGGGGTATTTTAAGGATTCAATAGGCAAAACCCAAGGTTTTGCCATGCACGTGGGCAACAGTAAAAACCTTATAACTGTCGAAATTCCTATAATGCTAAACCATGGGGGCAATAGCGTTATGAATTTGCAGATGAACATAAACGAGTGGTTTGTCCACCCCTATACCTACAATTTTAATGTGCAGGGAAACTATACTATGGGAGTTGACAGCCTGATGAACCAACTAAAACAAAATGGCAGCGATGTTTTTAAAGTTATTCCTTAAAGGCACTGCGGTATTGGGCAGTGCCATAGCAATAGTCTTTTTTCTGCCGTCGTGCAAAAAAGATACCCCTGAACCAGCCAAAACATGGGCTACACCATACACCTTGAAAATTCCCCCGCGTTTTCCGGCACCTTCCATCCCGGCTGATAATCCTATGACGGTTGAGGGGGTGCAGTTGGGCAAAATGCTTTACTTCGACCCAATTTTGTCTTCCAACGGGCGCAGTTGTTCATCGTGCCACCATCCGGATAAGTCTTTTTCGTTACCCCTGTTTATGCAAAGTAACGGCGATGTGGTAAGTGTGCCACCTCATATAAACCTGGCTTTTAACCCCGACTATAACTGGGCCGGTACTGAAAGTGAACTTGAAAAAGTATGTATGGGTGATTTTGAACCCCACTTTTTCAATACAAATAAGGACTCGCTGTATGCAAGGCTCAACCGGCACCCCGTTTATCCCGGTTTGTTTAAAACCGCTTTTGGTGCTGATGATATTAATGCTCTGGATTATCATACCCTTAAAACAAAAATTACTTATTCAGTGGCACAATACATGCGCATCCTTATTTCTGCCCAATCGAAATTTGATTTATATATAAACCACAGGGCAGTACTTACCACCGATGAGCGCATTGGGCTGGGCATTTATATGTCGGAAAAAGGCGATTGTTTCCATTGTCACGGGTACCCTTTGCTTACCGATAACCTCTATCACAACAACGGGCTTGATTCAGTATTTGCCGGACAAAACGCAGGCAGGTTCCTTATTACAGGGAACAAAGGCGATATGGGGAAATTTAGCACCCCTACGTTACGTAATATTGAGTTTACCGCACCGTATATGCACGATGGGCGTTTTGCTACGCTGGAGCAGGTGGTTGAGTTTTATAATTCAGGAGTGAAGCACTCTGAAACACTTGACCCTATTATGACCAAGCCCGGCAAAGAGCGTACCCTGAACCTTAGCGCATACGAGAAGCAATGCCTTGTTACATTTTTGAAAACTTTTAGTGATACAGCATTTTTAACCCCCTAACCACAAGAGTGGCAACAAAACAAAACTATCAACTAACAGATGTTAGTATCTAAAAAACAAACCTGACCGCTGTCAGGTTTTTGCAAACGGCTTGCCGGTTACTTTGTCATAAACAATTCGTAATTTTATGGAAGGATTAGTAACCGTGAAAAAAAAGGCTGCAAATACATTTTATACGTATGAAGAAGTGCTGGCCTCTGCGCTGGAATATTTTAACGGCGACGAACTGGCGGCAGGAACCTGGGCAGGCAAGTATGCTTTAAAAAATAGTGAGGGTCGCTTTGCAGAGCTAACACCAGATGATATGCACCGCAGGCTGGTGCGCGAATTTGCCGCTGCTGAAAATCTATACAACCCTGTGAGTGAAAGCGACTTACCTCTTTTGTGTGACTACGGGCAAAAACGCCAACCACTTACCGAAGAGCGTATATACCGGTTATTTAAACAGTTTAAGTATGTAGTGCCGCAAGGTAGTGTAATGGCTGCGTTGGGCAACCCGTATTCAATAGCGTCGTTATCAAATTGTATTGTATTGCCAGAATTGCACGACTCATACGGGGGTGTATTTTATGCAGACCAGCAGCTTGCCCAACTGTTTAAACGCCGCTGTGGCGTGGGGCTTGATATATCACCGCTGCGCCCTGCCAATCATCCCGTATCTAACTCGGCGGGTACCTCTACGGGGGCGGTTTCGTTTATGGAGCGTTTTTCAAACACCACCCGCGAAGTAGCCCAAAACGGCCGTCGGGGCGCACTGATGATTACTATGGATATTGCCCACCCCGATATTGAAGAGTTTATCACGGTGAAGCAAGACCTTAGCAAAGTAACCGGGGCCAATATATCAGTAAAAGTATCGGATGAGTTTATGAAAGCCGTTGAAAACGGCCGCAATTTTACCCTGCGCTGGCCCGTGGATGCAGAACACCCCAAAGTGACCCGTGAAACAGATGCCGCAAAACTTTGGGAAAAAATAACTGATTGCGCTCACAACACTGCCGAACCGGGCATTATATACTGGGACAGGCAACACCTGTATTCTACCTCATCGGTATATCCGGGTTTTAAAAACGTATCTACCAACCCCTGTTCAGAAATTGCCATGCAGGGCGGCGATAGCTGTCGCCTGATGGCCATAAACCTGTTTGAGTTTGTGGAGCATCCATTTACCCCAGAGGCAACATTTAATTTTAAAAAATTTTACGAAATAACCTACGAAGCCCAGCGGCTGATGGATGATTTAGTGGACTTGGAATTAAAAGCTGTACAAAAAATATTGAACAAGGTAGATGCCGACCCCGAACCTGATTATATAAAAGACGTGGAACGCCGCACATGGCAATTGTTGTATGATGCTGGAAAAAAAGGTCGCCGTACAGGATTGGGCTTTACCGCACTGGCCGATGCAATGGCAGCACTGGGGTTGAAATTTGACGGTGATGCTGCACTTGCTACGGTGGAAGAAATAATGAAAACCAAGTGCCGTGCAGAGTTTGACAGTAGCATAGATATGGCGATTGAACGGGGTGGTTTTGAAGATTTTTCGCCCGAAATTGAGAACCAATCAGAGTTTGTGCAAATGCTGGCCGATGAAATGCCGTATGTATATAAACGCATGATGGCATACGGGCGGCGCAATATTTCGCTCAGTACGGTTGCGCCCACAGGCACGTTAAGCATACTCACCCAAACCTCATCGGGTATTGAGCCTGTATTTATGCTCAGTTATAAACGCCGCAAGCGGGTGAACCCTGATGATAAAAACGTGAAAGTAGATTTTACGGATGCTATGGGCGATAGCTGGCAGGAGTTTACGGTTTTTCACCCCAAACTAAAAGCCTGGATGGAAGCAAGCGGCAATACCACCATCAGTCAAAGCCCCTATTACGGTTGCACTGCCAATGATATTGACTGGGAGCAGCGGGTAAAATTACAGGGCATAGTGCAAAAATACACCACACACTCCATCAGTTCTACCATCAACCTGCCCGCGCAGGCAAGCAGGGACGAGGTGGCCGGCATATACTTTAACGCCTGGAAAGCAGGGCTAAAAGGCATTACCGTGTATCGCGAAGGTTCGCGCAACGGGGTGCTGGTGGCCGATACTGCCAAAACCAAACCCCAGATAATTGAGCAGGAAGCCCCTGAAAGGCCCAAAATACTGGAAGCTGAAATAGTACGGTTTAATAACAACAACGAGCCGTGGATAGGTTTTACCGGGCTGCTGGATAACAGGCCCTACGAAATATTTACGGGCAAGGCCGAAGACTCTTTTGTGATACCCGCATGGGTGCACAAGGGGTGGATAATAAAAGAAAGGGACGAAAACGGCCTGGCGCGGTATGATTTCCGCTATACGGATAAATACGGTTATAAAGTAACCATAGAAGGGCTTTCGCGCAGTTTTGATAAGGAATACTGGAACTATGCCAAACTTATTTCGGGCGTATTGCGGCAGGGTATGCCCCTGAAAGATGTGGTGCGGCTTATAGACCGGCTTGAGTTGTACGATGCCAGCATAAATACCTGGAAAAACGGAGTAGCGCGCTCACTTAAAAAGTTTATACCCGGCGGCACTCAGGCTGCCGATAAAACCTGCCCTGAGTGCGGCGACCCGGAAGGGCTGGTGTATGAAGAAGGTTGCCTTAAATGCAAAAGCTGCGGAAATACCAAATGCGGGTGAAAATTGAGAATTTAAATGTCGGTTAGTTAAAGATTTTTAACCTTTAATCTAAAGAATTCCTCGCAGCTCTGCTGCGACGGTGGATGGTGAAGTGGATGATTTTTTCTTCATGTATTTGAATTTCGATACTCCGTCAGCTCTGCTGCGGGGTAGTTCATTAGGAAATGAATTCCTTAAAAGCCTGTTGGCTTAAACCACCCCAACCTCCTTAGCCTACGCTCACAACCCCGCAAGGAGGGGCGCTCCAACCCGTATGCCATTGATAAACTGAAAAAACTATGATAAGGCTAAAATTTGTTGGGCACGGTAGCCTGTAGGGCTGTTTCCCCTCCTATGGCTGATTTGTGGGCGGTTTAGGAGGGGACAAAGGGGTGGTTTGATATTACTCAATTTTCAATATTGGCAATTTTCAGCAACTCCTCGTGGTTTTCTATCCGTATCATTTTTTTATACAACGAAATAATTTTCTGGCTTTCCCAGTCTTTAAGCGCGCGTATCACCGTTTCGGTGGCCATTCCCATCAGTTTGCCCAAATCTTCGCGGGTAAGCACTATATTTATATAACCGTCCTTTGTTGTCCCAAACGATTTCATCAACAATATCAACCCTTCGGCTAGCCGCTCGTGACTGGTTTTGGTAATAAAATCAAAGCCCCGTTTTTCGGCAAAACCAATATCGTGCGATAGTTTTTCCATTATTTTCAACGGAAGCATTACGTTGCGCTCCAGCATGGCATACAGGTGGCCTTTGGGTATAAAACAAATAGTACACTCCTGCAAGGTTTGTGCAGTAGCCTGATAATATTCATTACCCAGCAGCGACCGGTAGCCCAGTATATCCCCTTCTTTGGCCAGGCGCACAATCTGCTCCTGTCCGTCAATATCAGTCCGGTACACTTTTGCCCGGCCTTCGTGTACACAATATAACCCGCCGGCTTTTTCACCTTCATTAAATATTATCCGGCTCTTTTTAACTATCTTGCTTACTTTATATGCATTTAACTCTTCCAACTCGCGACAGGTAAGAGTGGCAAAAACTGAAACTGCCAGCGACTGGCAGTTGATACAACTTATTTGTGACATTGTTTTATTTAAGCTATCAACCAAACAAATATACAAGGGTGCTGTTTTTTAAAACATGATAAGCATTAGTTAAAATCCTGACGGACGTCAGTTTCTGCTATTTATACTCATTCTAATTTTGAACCAACAAATTTAATACTATGACAACCTTAAAAACCAAAGCAACCCTATCTGTAGCAGTAGCGTTGTTTTTCGCCGCTGCCATCGCCTCATGCGGCGATTCATCAAACAAAACATCGGGAAACCAAACCCCTAACGCAGAAGAGAAGAAACTGGAGGAAAAAGTGAATGAAATAAAACACTACAATACCGGTATTGGCCCCATTACCAAGGTAGAAATTGGCCCGTTTGACGCCGCTATGGCCGCCAAAGGAAAAAGCGTGTATGAAATGAAATGCCAATCGTGCCATAGGATTGAGGGCGACAGGCTGGTAGGCCCCAGCTTTACCGGGGTAACCGAAAGGCGCACTCCTGAGTGGGTAATGAATATGATAATGAATACCGAAGCCATGCTGAATGAAGACCAAACCGCCAAAGACATGCTTGAAATATGCCTGGTGCGTATGCCCAACCAAAATGTGGCTGAGCCCGACGCAAGAAATATTGTAGAATATTTCCGAGAAATAGACGGCCATAAAAAGAGCTGGACCGAATAAAAACTAACCTATTCCATTTATAAACCAAATTTTAGAAACCTTATGAAAGCGAAAGTAACTCGCAGGCCCTTGCTTATTGCAGCGGCAATTATCACGCTTGTTTCAGCACTCAATGGCTGCAAGCCCAAAAGTGCCTCCAACGTAGTAGAAGGGGATGCAGCACAAAGGGTATATGTGGCCCCCGGCAAATACGATGATTATTATTTGTTTGCATCCGGAGGGTTTAGCGGGCAGGTGGGCGTTTACGGCCTTCCATCAGGGCGCTTGCTAAAAGTAGTGCCTGTGTTTAGTGTGAACCCCGAAAATGGCTGGGGCTACAGCGAAGAAACCAAGCCCATGCTTGAAACCTCGCAAGGGTTTTCTCCCTGGGACGATACCCACCACCCTCAACTATCGGTAACCAATGGAGAACAGGATGGCCGCTGGCTTTTTATCAATGCCAACAACCACCCCCGTATTGCCCGTATCGACCTGAAAAGTTTTAAAACGGTTGAAATTCTTGAGTTGCCCAATGTAGGCGGTAATCACGCCTCGCCCTTTGTAACCCCCAATACCGAGTATGTTGTGGGCGCTACCCGTTTCAGCGTTCCGTTGGATGGCGAAGATGTACCTATAAGCAGCTTCAAAGAAAATTTTAGGGGAACAGTAAATTTTATAAAAATAGACAAAGAAAGCGGTCACATGAACCTTGCTTTCCAGATAATGACCCCCGGTGTAAACTTTGACCTTGCTCGTGCCGGCAAAGGCCCCAGCGAGGGCTGGATGTTCTTTTCGTGCTACAATACTGAACAAGCCTACGAACTGCTTGAGGTAAACGCTACCCAAAAAGACAAAGACTTTATAATGGCGGTGAACTGGAAAAAAGCCGAGGAATACATAAAAGCAGGCAAAGGGGTTAAAAAGCCGGCAGCCTACCTGCACAATAAATACGACGAAAAATCGCACATGGCAACTTCTGAGCTGGTGAAAGAGGTATTGCAACTGGATGCTAAAGAGTTGGAAGGTATTTGCTACTTTATTCCCTGCCCTAAATCTCCCCACGGTGCTGATGTTGACCCAACAGGTAAATACATTGCCGCAAGCGGTAAACTGGCAGCCGTTATCCCTGTATTTTCTTTCGAAAAAATACAGAAAGCAATTGCTGATAAAGCTTTTGAAGGTGATTTTGGCGGAATACCCGTAATAAAATACGATGCAGCACTGGCAGGCGAAGTGAAAAAACCCGGCCTTGGCCCCCTGCATACAGAGTTTGACGGAAAAGGGTTTGGCTACACCTCAATGTTTGTATCATCAGAAATTGTGAAGTGGAACGTGGAAACCCGCGAAGTAGTTGACCGTATCCCCACTTATTACTCAATAGGCCACTTGTGCATACCCGGCGGCGATACCAAAAAACCCTGGGGCCAATATGTTATAGCCCTTAACAAAATTACTAAAGACCGCTACCTGCCCACCGGCCCCGAGCTTACACAATCGGCTCAGTTGATAGATATTTCAGGCGATAAAATGAAACTGCTGCTCGATTTCCCAACCATTGGCGAGCCTCACTATGCACAAGCTATAAAAGCCGATCTGATAAAAGAAAAGCAAGTGCAGTGGTTTAAACTGGAAGAAAACACCAACCCCTTTGCAGCCAAAGGTGAGGGCCAGGCCCGCGTGGAGCGCAAAGGAAACGAAGTGCACGTATATATGACAGCCATACGCTCGCACCTTACCCCTGATAATATAGAGGGTGTGAAGGTGGGCGATGTAGTGTATTTTCACGTAACCAACCTTGAGCAGGATTTTGATGTGCCACACGGGTTTGCTATAAAAGCCAACAACAATGCCGAAATATTGGTGATGCCGGGTGAAACCCAAACCCTGAAATGGGTACCAAAAGCAGTGGGAGTTTATCCCTTTTACTGTACAGATTTTTGCAGTGCACTGCACCAGGAAATGTCAGGCTACATAAGGGTATCGCCTGCCGGTTCATCGGTTGCGCTTAGCTTTAACTCTACCAAAAAGAAAGAGTGATAATAACAGTATAAACAGAGCAAGTACTTTTTCACTCAAAAGAGGGGGAGGCAGCTTCCCCTCTTTTTTTAAATAACCCTTTTTATCATGAAAATCAGCACAAGAATAATCGTCGCCCTATCCGGGTTGGCGCTGATAGCCACATTTTTTGCCCCCATTTGGATGATACTGCTTGAAGCCCCCCAGTTTCCTGAAGGTTTGAGCATGCATATATGGATAAATAAACTTACCGGAAACGTAGATACCATCAACGGCCTTAATCATTACATAGGCATGCAGAAAATATCTGCCGAATCGTTTCCCGAATTTAAAATACTACCGGGTTTAATGGGTTTTTTCCTTGTTTTTGGTGTAGTAACCGCACTTTTAAATAAAAAAAGCATACTGTATATATACACCGCCCTTTTGGTGTTGTTTGCCCTGGTAGCTATGGTTGATTTTTATATGTGGGAATACAGCTACGGGCACGACCTTGACCCCCACGCGCCGATAAAACTTGACGATACCAGCTTTCAGCCACCGTTGTTGGGTTATAAACAAATTGCCAATTTTTTAGCAGGTTCGTTTCCTGCACTGGGAGGAGTATTTTTTATACTTTCAGTACTATTGGCAGTTGTGGCTGCTGTAATTGAGTTAAATATTTTTAAACGTAAAAAACCGGTACCTGTTATGAGTATAATAACCATTTTCACCATTTTTATGATGAGCGCCTGCACCGCAGGCGGCACCAACCCTGTTGCTATAAATTTTGGCAGCGATGAATGCAGCCATTGTAAAATGACTATTTCTGACAAGAAATACGGTGCAGAAATACTTACTGCCAAAGGTAAGGCCTATAAGTTTGATGATATGGGCTGCATGGCTGATTTTGAGAAAGAATTTGTAAAAAATAACGCTGCTGAAAAATTTCAGCGTTTTGTAATAAATTTTTATAGCCCCACAAATTTTGTGAACCTTGATAATGCCCATTTGCTAAAAAGCAGCAGCTTGCGCACCCCTATGGCGTCGGGCTGGGTAGCCTTTGGCACTGCGACGGAGGCCCAAAAGGCCCAAAAGGAGTATGGCGGCGAAATAGTGGCCGGGAACCTATTTAAATAATAGTATGAGTATGATATACAACCCTAAAAAAAGCATACTAACTGTTATTTTTGTTTTTATTTTCGGCATGGCGTGCGCAAAAACAGTATATGTGTGCCCCGCAGGGTGCACATATAATGCTATTAGTGCAGCTATTGATGCCGCAATGCCGCACGACACCGTAGTAATAAAAAAAGGCGTATATTATGTACGCAATGTAAAAATAACCAAACCCATTTTTATAACCGGTGAAAATGGCGCCGAAATTGATGGCGGCAGCAAGCACCACATTTTTGTGGTTGAAACCGGCAACACAACCATACAGGGCCTTAAGTTTTGTAATACAGGCAGCTCAGGCATGGAAGATATGGCCGGGATACGTGTTGAAAAATCGGCCAGTATTACCATATCGCACAATATATTTGATAATTGCTATTTCGGTATTTTTTTGGCATACGGTGATAAAGCAATCATAAAAAATAATACATTTTTTGGGGGTAGCAAGGGGCTTACTGAAACCGGCAACGGGATACATTGCTGGAAAGCCGATAGTGTTTTAATCAGGGATAATTATACCAGCGGACACCGCGACGGTATTTATTTTGAATTTGTTACCAACTCAGAAATAATAAACAACCGCAGCTATAAAAACTCGCGATACGGGTTGCACTTTATGTTTTCTGACGGAAACAGCTACCGTGGTAATACGTTTGCCAACAACGGTGCAGGCGTGGCAGTTATGTACTCAAAAAAAATAAACATGCAGTATAACCGTTTTGCCGATAACTGGGGTGGCTCTGCATACGGCCTGTTGCTTAAAGATATAAACGATTGCAGTATTTATAACAATAGTTTTACCAACAATACTGCCGGGGCATATATTGAAGGCAGCAACCGCGTGAGTTTTAAAAACAACGTGTTTTCTAAAAACGGGTGGGCGGTGCGCCTGCTTGCCAATTGTGTTGCCGATACTTTTGAGGGCAATATTTTTACAGGCAATACTTTTGATTTTTCTTCAAACGGTACACTTAGCAACAATATTTTGGCAGCCAATTACTGGGATAAGTATGAGGGTTACGATCTTGACCGTAACGGTGTGGGCGATGTACCCTACCGCCCTATAAGTGCATACTCTGTTGTGATTGAGAATGTCCCATTAGCAATGGTGTTTATGCGAAGTCTGATGGTGGATATGATGGACAAAACCGAGCGGGTATTGCCATCATTAATACCTGAAAATATTATTGATAAACAACCTTTAATGAAACAACCCTTATGATAGCTTTTGAAAACCTTACAAAAAAATTTGGGCGTATATATGCCCTTGAGGGGGTAAGTTGTGCCATGCAAAAAGGCCAGGTTGTTTCTTTGCTTGGCCCCAATGGTTCAGGCAAAACAACCCTTATAAAAATAATATTAGGGTTGGTATTGCCTGATAAGGGAAAG
Source organism: Bacteroidota bacterium (assembly GCA_008933805.1). Lineage (NCBI taxonomy): Bacteria > Pseudomonadati > Bacteroidota > Bacteroidota bacterium. The sequence continues at coordinate 134,495 of WBUH01000008.1, read as the reverse complement.
TTATTTTATGATGGAAATGAGGTACACAAGCATCATCTGCTGCGCAAGCATTTGGGGTACATGCCGCAATTTGGAAAATTTCCCGAAAACCTGAAAGTGGCTGAAGTAATACAGTTGATTGAAAAAATGCGCCCACATAACGAAAGCGAAAAGGATACAGACCTGTATAACAACTTTGGGATAGAACAAATGAAGGACAAAAGGATAAAAGCATTATCGGGCGGCATGAAGCAAAAACTAAGTGCCCATTTGGCTTTTTTGTTTAGCCCGCCGGTGCTTGTACTTGATGAGCCTACTGCGGGCCTCGACCCTCTTTCGGCGGAGATATTGAAAGAAAAAATTATTAATGAAAAGTTAAAAGGTAAAACCATATTAATAAGCAATCATATAATGCCAGAAGTTGAAGAAACGGCTACGCATATAATGTATCTTAATGAGGGAAGGATGAAGTTTTTTGAAGAAAAAAACATATTAAAAGAAACCACAGGCGAAGAACGGCTTGCCAAAGCAATAGCAAAAAAAATAGCATGACAACAACCTTTAAACTTACCCTGTTTTTACTTTGGGATTTGCTTAAAAACCGGATGGTGGCAGGCTATGCGGTGCTACTGTTTTTATTATCGTACAGTCTGTTTTCATTAAGCGCCGATACTGCAAAATCAGTAATAAGCCTGCTAAACGTGATACTTATTTTTGTACCACTTGTGGCGCTTATGTTTAGCACCATACATTTTTTTAACTCGGTTGAATTTATTGAGCTGCTATTATCGCAGCCGCTGGGCCGTGGCAAAGTGCTAATGGCCTTTTATCTTGCCATAGCACTAAGCTTGGTGCTTGCATTTTCTTTGGGTGTGGGAGTACCTTTGCTGCTATACGGCCCCGGTAGCAATGCTTTACTTCTGTGGTTTTTTGGGTTACTGCTCAATCTTGTGTTTTCAGCATTGGGGTTGTGGGCATTTGTGGTGGCAAAAGATAAAGCCAAAGGTATAGGTATAGCGATATTATTATGGATATACTTTTCACTGTTATATGATGGATTGGTGCTTTTAGGGCTTTATACCTTTGCCGATTATCCTGTTGAAAATTATGTAACTCTTGTAGTATTGCTAAACCCAGTCGATTTGGCTCGCATAGGGTTTCTTATCCAGCTTGATGTGGCAGCTTTAATGGGCTACACAGGGGCAGTGTTCAAAAACTTTTTTCAGGGCACTACAGGTATAGCACTTTCAGCCCTTTCACTACTGCTTTGGGTGGTCGTACCGTTGGCTCTGTCTACAGTTATTTTTAAGCGTAAAGATTTATAATGCAGCCGCTGTTATTATTCCTACATATTTTGGGTGCCTGTATTTGGGTAGGCGGTCATTTAATTTTACTATTCGTTATTTTACCTGAGGCTAGACGAAGTCAATCGCCCGAATACCTGTTGCGCTTTGAAAAAGTGTATGAACGCATAGGCGTCCCAGCCTTGTTTACCCAACTTATAACGGGTGTTTTGCTTTTTGTCGCTTTACTACCAGCAGATAATTTCAGCCCCTGTCATCCATTGGCATACAAACTTTATATTAAGTTGGGTTTGCTGTTACTGACTTTTGCAATCGCCATCCATGCACGGTTTTTTGTACTAAAAAACCTTACTGTGGCCAAACTACCCCTTATGCACAAGCATGTGGCGGTTGTAACAGTTATAAGTGTATTGTTTATACTTGCGGGAATAAATTTTAAATTTAATTTATTCTAAAAGGGTGTGATAATCATTCCTTGCCATTATTCACTTTATTTTGAAAAACTACTCAAACCCTCTCAAAATTTGATTTAAATCTTGTTTTCTATTGTCCATTTCTTTCAAAAAACGGTGTTTCTTTTCTGTATCAGATCCAAAAATTGTTTCCGCTAATTCTTTATAATAATCTATTCCGTCCAAAAGGTTGGCTCTATATTTAATAAGGTCTTTCAACCCTTTGGTATTTTCTTTTTCATGCCCTGCAATATTTTCTTTTAAATAACTGATATTTAAATCCAGTTCTTTAATAAACATGTGCGGCCTTTCTTTTTCGGCAAGAATATTAGCACGGCCATAAATATGGTCGGTCATTTGCCTTAGTGTTACTGTTTTATCAAAGTAGGCAATATTAGGCCCAGGGCAAATGGTAACCGCCCTAAGATTTTTAATAGGGGGCAACCCATAGTGGGCAATTGCGGAATTGCTAAGGCCGATACAGAGACATTCTTTACTTACTACTTCATTGTATTTTTCTTTAAATTCAGCTTCGGGTAGGTTTAGCGATTTAAGCTGGTTTATTTTGTGTTTTTGGTAAGTGAGTGAGGCGGTACAAATGGGTTCTTTTGTAAATTCGGTGTTTGATACAAGAAATTTTTCGGTACATGGGCTACCCGGCGCGCCCTTTTCTATCCGTCTTTCTTTTTCTTTTTCTGAACTGGTGCCCTTCAGGTAATTGAACCGTACACCCAAAGGAGAGTTTTTGCTAAGTATCACATCTTTTTCATCAGCGCTGCACAAGAGGCTTAGCGTAGGATTATCTACTGTAGTTGCTTCCGGGCAAAGCAAAAATGGGGTGCCCCATCCGGTACTGCCTATCTTATATTGGCGGATAAGAAAATCAGCTTCTTCGGCGGTGCCTATCCCCCCCTGAACGGTAATATCTATCGGGTGTGGCCGGTTAAATGCGAGTCCCTCTTTTTGTTCAACGGCCGGTTTGTAAAGTCCGTGTAACTCAGCCAGAAGTTCTTCACGTTTTACTTTAAACTCCTCCAAAATAGGCCCCAATAAAAGCCCATCGCTGGCAAAAGCGTGTCCACCGCAGTTTAACCCTGATTCTATCCTAAATTCACTTACCCACAATCCTTTTTTTGCGAGGTATTTTCCCTGTATAAGTGCTGAGCGGTAATCACTTACTTTTATAACAATCCGTTTATTAAATTTCCCCCAGTCGGTAGCATTAAATTCACTTAAATTTTCGAGGTAGTTAAACAATCGCACATTCATACCCGCCGAAAATATTATCGAAGAATCGGTTAAATCGCTTTTTGCGTAGCCACGCAAGGCTGCCAGCGCATCCGATGTATCTGCAATCACATTGCCCTGCTTATCGCACACATCCCTGTCAATTTTGGTCATTATGTTTACATCTATGCTTCCCGCCACTACCTGCTTGCGAAGGAAATTTTGCAGCGCTTTTGTCTGGCTGCCCTCACGCAAAATATACTGACACAAGTGGCGCAGCTTATTGCCATTGGGCAACATTTCAAAATATTTTACAATTTCGGACCCTTTTTCAAAAGTAGAGCTACGCAGTTTTTCAACCCGTTCCTGCACAATTCTGTTTACTATATTTAGGTAGTCAGTTATTCTTTTTGCGCGGTAATCGGGTTCTTCAGGGGTTATAGGGGCATAAGGCTCCTTCAACTGCTGGTAGTAATAGTTACGCATAAGTTCTACCAGTTTATCTTCGATGATGGAGATGGCAGAGTTAATACCATATTGGGCAACTTTAACGGGTGAATCAATGGTGAAGGAAAGCCCCATAACGGGGATATGGAAAGAATGATATGTAGCCATTGTTTAAATTATTTGTTATTTGCGCAATATCGCATTAACAAAACCCCTCAAACATGACCTGCGTCAGAATATTGCTATTATGGGGTTACGGAGTTTTCAAATACTGGATATTTAGGAAATTTTATTTGGAATCTGTCAACAACCGTTTTGGGCTGCTTATCTAGCGGTAAACGAACAGTCGAAGCCGTTCGGGCTTATATAGAAATCGGTGTGGAGGCAATGGGCTACACAAAAGCGTTTTTAGAAGATTGTCTTCCAAATCGAAACCCCGAGTCGGAACAAGAATTGAAAATTGAAGGACGGGGGTCAATGGATCCAAACGATAAGGTCGGTCAACTTCTGTAGTTAGGTTGAGTAATTCTGTTTCGGCTAAAGTGTACCCCAATCCAGCAAACAATTCATTTTTTGTAAAAATTTATTATGATGGTGAGGGGGATTATGCGCTTAGTGTTAGAGATTTGTTTGGTAAAGAAGTTATAAACGATAAATATAAAGGCTCTGATTTGCCTGAATTTGAAGTCAATACAAACGACCTTAAAAATGGCATTTATTTTTTGGTAGTCTCAATAATGGACAATAAACTGAAAGGAACTTATAGAGTAGTAATTTTAAAATAGAAAGCTTTTATGCCTCTTAAGAGAAATCAACCATTAAAATTCCTCTGAATTCAAATTCACCGATTGGCAAGTGAGTCCTTTTCGAAAGTTGTCCAACTGCGACCACTAAATTTCACCCACTTAAACCTAATATATCGAATTGAAATAAGTAGAAAACCGAGTAAATTTTTCTATGAATACTGTCAACTGGTTCGATAATCTGCTCGTTCGGGCTACAAACACTAAAACCCTTTTCTTAACCGAGAAGGGTTTTTTGTTTTTATTCTACTCACTTTTGCGTTTATACACTCTTAAATCCAAACAAGATTTATAGAGGTTATTCTTTTTGGCACTGTGTACTATTCTCATTTTAGCTACATAAATCCTCAATTGGGTTACAAGTTGCAAATGGCATCAGCTGACCTTTGTTGCAGTATTAATCTAAAATATAAAATTGTGTCACATCAAAATCAAACTTTAAAAGTTGGCTCTGCTCCAACTTCTGCTATGTCATATAAAGTATGGTTTATAACAGGAACTTCACGTGGTTTTGGGAGCGTTTGGACTGAGGCCGCTCTTAAGCGTGGCGACAAGGTTGCCGCTACAGCACGCAACTTGGCAAGTATTGCCCATCTTACTGAAAAATATGGATCAAACGTGCTAACCTTGGAGCTGGACGTTACCCAGCCCGATCAGGTGAAAAGAGCTATGGAAAAAGCTTACGCTCACTTTGGCAGGCTTGATATTATTTTTAATAATGCCGGTTATTCTCTTGTTGGTACCATTGAAGAAGCCAGCGCAGATGATATACGTGCACTTTATGAAACAAATGTTATTGGCCCGGTTTCGGTTATTCAGGCGGCTTTGCCATTATTGCGAAAACAGGGAGGCGGTCATATACTGGGCACATCAAGCAACCTTGGTCATGTAACAATGCCTATAATCGGCTACTATTGTTCGTCAAAATGGGCATTTGAGGCTATACATGAAAGCCTTGCCGCAGAGGTTAAACCTTTTGGTGTTAAAGTAACAATAATTGAACCGGGTGCCTACGCCACAGAGTTTGGGAGCCAAGAGTCTTTAAAATTTGCAAATGGTCTTGATACTTATGCAGGTTTTAAAGCGGAGTTTGCGGAAAGCTTAAAAACTATAGAGAGAGGCGATCCGAATGCAACGTCCGAAGCTCTTTTCAAAATTGTAGATGCTGAAAATCCTCCGTTACGGTTCTTCCTTGGTAGCCATTGTTTACCATGGGTGCGCACAGCATATAATGAGAGATTAGCCACTTGGGAAGCGTGGGAGGATATCTCTAACGCGGCTCAAGGAATTTCCAAGTAAAAACCGGAAATGAAAATTACTTGATAAAACATTGGCGATAACCGATATTTAACCTTTATCGGTTATCACTTTGACTAGGTATTGAAATATGAAAAAGGAAGAAAACGGCCCGCAAAAAATTGTATCACTATCAGAGGCGCACCAAGCTTTTGGTTTACCAAAGCCTCAGCACCCTTTATTAAGTTTGATTAACGGATCGAATACCTCGGTTGAATTGGTCAGGCTTCCGCAATACCACGTACTGAGTTTTTATAAAATATCCTACAAACCTAAACTTAATGGCAAGCTAAAGTACGGCCAGAGTTATTATGATTTTGACGAAGGCGGTTTATTATTTGCTTCCCCCGGTCAAATTATTGGCAGCAACGATAATGGTGCAAGTGTGTGTTCAGAATATACTTTGCTTATTCATCCTGATTTCTTTTTAGGGTATCCTCTATCCAAAAAAATTAAGCAGTATGGCTTTTTTTCCTATTCAACCAATGAAACCCTTCATCTTTCGGAAGACGAAAAAGTAACTATCATTGAGATTTTTAAAATGATTGAAAATGAACTGAATAACCGAATTGATGATTTTAGCCAAGATGTAATTATTTCCCAAATTGAGTTATTTTTAAATTACGCTAATAGGTTCTACAAGCGTCAATTCATTACCCGAAAGGCTATAAACAACGATTTATTACAGCAGTTAGAGGAAATTTTGGACGAGTATTTTAACAATGAAAAAACGTTGACCCAAGGAATACCAACTGTTCAATACCTTTCTGAGTGTTTAAATATTTCATCAAGTTATTTGAGTGATATGCTACGTACGCTTACAGGACAAAATGCACAGCAGCACATACACTATAAGGTTATAGAAAAAGCGAAAGAAAAATTGTCTACCACCAGTTTATCAGTTAGTGAGGTTGCATACGAGTTGGGGTTTGAACATCCACAATCTTTTAATAAGTTGTTCAAAACAAAAACCAACCTTACCCCACTACAATTTAGACGCTCATTTAACTAAACACAGTAATTGCGTGACATTTATATATAGTTGGTAATAATTTAGTCCCCCAAACAAAAGCACTAATTTATTTCACCACAGCTAGTTTGCCTGTTATAATATTGCCAGCGCGGGTATATACAAAGTTGTAAATACCGGCCGAAAGGTTTTGCAGGTCAATTTCTATTTTGTCTGTTCCTTCTTCAAGGTGTTTTTTTAGCATCACTTTGCCTTCGGTATTTATTAATTCAAAATCGCTTTCCTGCTCATCAGTCGCAGTAATTTGTAGCCAAGCAACATTTGCAGCAGGGTTGGGGTAAATACTAATGTCAAGCGATGTATTTTGTCCTTCAGCAATGCTGGTGGTTTTATCCAGAATGTAACAAAGTTGGTTGTTGGCTGTGTCTTTTTCGCGGGCAATGTTGGTTATCAGCACGCAAATGTCAAGCGGTAAATCTTTTTCGCCGGGCAAAATGCGTTGTTGGGCTTTAACTGCTAAAGAATCACCGGCAGGTATACTGTCATTAAACTCGCCAAAAGTGTACAGCTTGCCTGCTACAAACCAATTTACTTTGAATGCCAATATGGGGTAATCACCAACGTTTGCTACCCATGCTGAAAGGTCAGAACTATCCTTGCCATTAAACTTCACGGGTGATATTATTTTCTTTACCGTGCCGTCAGGCAATGGGGTGTATGTCGCCATCGAAAAACCGTCGGCTGCACCGCCTTTATATATAGTTTTATTTTGGGTGACTTTTTGATTTGCACTGCCGTCGCCACTACCGCCTTTCAACTTTCCGTTTTGGGTGAATAGTTTAGAGCCGGAGCCATCTCCGTATCCTCCTTTCAGGGTGCCGTTTTGCAACGCTGCGCCGAAAGCTATACCGTCTCCATTACCACCCGTTATAGTGCCATATTGGTTATATTGGCTTGCTGAAGCACCGTTACCTCCACCACCTTTTAAGGTTCCAAACTGGGCGTAAAAATCATTGTCGTTACCATCCCCACTGCCGCCTATATATATGTTATTACCTTTTATGGTAATGTGTACTGTATCGTTTGCCGCACAGCCTTTGTTATACAATATGGCTGAATAATAACCCGTACTGAATACGTTTGAATAAAGGGTGTTTTTATCGCCCGTACTCCAAATTAGTGAGTCGTATTCAGGGCTTGTGGTTGCTTTTATTGAATAACCGTAATAGGCACTATCGTTGTTACCCAGCGAAATTGTAGCCGCTGATAGTAGTGGATTATCCAAAGCGTATGCCGCCAAATGGAACGACTGTACAGAATCACCAGCAATATCAAACCTGCCGCCAATGTATAAGCGGTTTTTGTGGCTACGCAGGGCATAAAAATCCGGCGTGTAGGGAGATGCAAACCTGCGTATGCCGCTGCCTGCACCAGCCCATCCATAAGCGGGATGGTAGCGCAAAATGTTGGTAGCATCCACGTTGTTAATTTTGCTTATACCGCTTGCGGTGAAGTAGGTGGTACTATCGGGTGCATGATAAATGCTGTTTACATTGCCAATAAATCCGGTTATTTTACCATAATCTTTCCATTTTGAGCCGTCCCAAACGGCATAGCCGTTGCTGCTATAAGATGGGCCAGAAGGGTTGGGAATGCTGCCGTTGGTTATTATCCAAAGTTCGCCCGTGTAAGGGTGCACGGCAATGTCTTGCGGCGAAGAATAAAGACCAACACCTATTGTTCTCCATGTACTGCTATCGTAGCGGGCGATGTAGTTATGGGTGCTGCCGTTTATGTTGCTAAAATATCCTTCTATGTATAAAATGCTATCGTTAAAAACAGTAAGGTGTTCTACCTCGCCGTTAGGGTCGCCCATGGCGTTCCATTGTGTACCGTCCCAATAAGCAAGGTTGTTGGCCGATACTCCGTCAATACTGCTAAAACTACCTCCCACAACAATTTTGTTGCCTACTTTGGCCATACAGTTTATGTACTGGTAGATGTTACCTACTCCATAAGTACCCAGCTTAAACCAGCTATCGCTGTTGGTATTATAACCCGCTATGGCCGATGAATTTCCCGATGAAAATGTTTTTGAGAATTTCCCACCCAAAAGATAAGTACTGTCGCTAAGGGGTAGGATGGCATTTATTTGGGTGGCGCTGTTTAGGGTTTGTATATCGTTGTTTAGGGCGTGTACTTTGTGGTTGCTGTCTATTAGCGCCCAGGCATTGGTGTACAATCCTCCCAAACTTTTAAAGTTACCGCCTACCAGCAAGTTGCCTTTAGTATCAGTAGCAAAAGTTTTTACCCATGCGTTGTTGTTTATAGCTTCTATACCGTGCCCTACGGGCGACCATTTGCTACCGTCCCAAACGGCCAGATTATAAGTTTTTATAGATGAATCGGCTTCGCTAAAGTTACCCGCTACATATAGTTGGTTGTTCCAACGTACTATTGCTGAAACATCAGTACCCGCTGTGATGCCGTAGTTTAGCTCGAACAGAGAGTCGAGCGTATTATCAAAACGGGCGATACGGTTAGCATCAGAAAGGTTGCCGCTGCCTATGCCCCGTGCAAATCCGCCGCCATAAAATACCGAGCGGGTAGTGCTATCGTAATAGCTTTGGTAGGTGAGCGCACTAAAACTACCGAAATTGTACGCCCACTTCCCGTTTTTAAATCGTGCAATACCGTTTTGTCTGCGGTTGGTTACAGGCGCATTTTGCAAGTAACCCACATAACCACCCACGTATATGCAGCTATCATCAGGGTTATAGGCAAGAGTATAGGGTATACCACGCGAAGGGGTGAAGCCGTTGTATGCTCGCAAACCACTGCCTACGGTGTCCCACCCGCGCCCGGTTTTCCATGATGCAATACCGTTGTAGTATGTTTTGGTGCCTATGGTGGTAAAGTTTCCCGCTACAAACACTTCACCCGAAGGAGAAACATCTAAGCCGCCAAGGGGTATCCAAGTGCTTTGGTAGCCTTGTATAAAATCGGAAATACCGCTACCCATACTATCCCATCGGTGGGTTTTAAGGTAGAATCGGGCTATGTTTTTTACTGTTAGTGTTTTGTTTGAGTCTTTCACCTCTGTAAACCTTCCCAATACATACAAGGTGTCTTTGTATACGGCAATTTTTTGTATATAGTTTGCGCCGCTGCTTATGCCCATGCCAATGGGTTCGTAGCTCTGGGTGGTAAGGTTAAGTTTAATCAAACACGGGCTGCCGAGTGATGTAGTAAACCTACCGCCTATAATAAGATTTCCATCGCTATCGGCAGTCATGGCGGTAAACGTTGCCGAGCTGCCGGTATACGGAAACGAAGGGCCAACGGGTTGCCAGTAGCTGCCGTTCCATTTGTTTACCGCCGCTACGGATGGTGCACCGCCTGTAAGTTTTAGCCCAATGGGGCTTTCAAACAGGCAGTAAAGTCCGTCAGGTTTGGCCACCATAGCCACAATACGGCTGGTGGAGGTGGTGCCGTTACCTACAAAATCAGTTCGCCAGCAGGTATCGTTGCCTGTAAAAAAGCATTGCTGGCCATGTGCGTTGTAAAAGGCAACGGCAATACAGCTTATTAATAAAAGCAGTTTTTTCATGGTAGCTGCTTTTAAGGTATTAATTAGGTTTGCGCACTCCGCGTCCGCCTATGGGGTAGGGGAAATACGTTCTTGTTGTTCCGTCTTCGTCTGTTGGTTCAAAAAAGTTATAAGGGTCGTAGTATTCTTTCTCTCCGTTTTCAGAACCACGATAATAAAGCACATTACTACCATAGCCTGATTCTGAGAAGTATGCGGGCACGATGTAAGATTTCATGCCATAATCATCAGGCTCTACAGCATTATTGGGGTGATCCAGAATGCCTGTATAAAATTCGTTAGTATCATTAATGCTTATGGTTATTTCGGCCACGTTGTCCGTCATATTCAAAATACCGTAAAAGGTTGCGTTGGCCGTAATACGGTTGGTGGTTGAATCGGCTGCATAACCGCACCTTCTTAGTCTGCGGGTAGTAGGGCCGCTATAATGGCGTTTCAATCTTTCGGCAGGTGTTTTCAGGTCAACAAAAAAAGTGTCTTCAGAGCCTATAGTGTTTCCCCCAAGTGCTGTTGTAACACTAACACCGCAGGCAGCTTCATTCCGTACAGGTTGTAATGGGCCACGGCAGGCTTTTACATATTGCAGTTCAGTCATTGGTACAAGCCCTGCCCAAGCTAAATAACTGATTAGTGTGTACGGGGTCATAACGGCCGGGTGGTTTTCATAGCCTGCCTCACAGGTAAACTCCCAGCCGTTGGTTGTTTTTGTGCCTACAATATCTACAGTATCTTGGTTTCTTGTAATGTTCTTGTATTTGAAGCCCGAACTACTGCCTGACATTCCCAACCCATAAAACCTAATAAAATCAGTGCCAATGGCGTTAAAAAAGGCCACCAACTGTTCGTTGCTCACCTCGTGCTTCATGCAGTAAAAGGCATTATAACCTTTTGGGAAGGAGGCCGAAATACCCTTGCTGCTTATATAAGGGCTAGCGAAAGTATTGCCGGTTGATATTTTATCTTCTGATGAAATATAAAGCGGAGAAAAGGTGGGGTTTGTGTGCGTAGGGTTATAACGATATATAACCATATCTTCAAAAAGGTTGGCATCATACTTTGTTGGGGGGGCACCCACATAAAAACTGCCTTGGGGCACATATACCATTTCTATGGCATATACCTGAAAATCGGGGTATAAACCTATTAAACCTGTAAGTCCGTCAGTAGCTTCAAAGCTAACCTGCGTGGGTTGTATATTACCAACGCTGTCGGTTTTCAGCCGTACAAAAAAACCGTATTTGTCATTTGTTTCAATAGTTTCAAGCGCTCCACCGGCGACGTTGGTAGAATTAAATACAATATTGGCGTGCTGCCAACGGGGTTGGTTTACGGTGCGGTATTTGGCAAATACCCACACAGCATCGTGGTAATCGATGGTTTGCCTCCAAGCGTTCTCCCACGATAAATCGAAGGTTATTTTCTTGGTATTTTTATCATAGGTAACGTTTTCTACTTTTACGTTATTGGCTTTTAGGCTTGCAACGATAGTCAACAAGGTTACAAGGGCAAGTATCTTTTTCATACTACTCGGTTGTTTTTAGGGTTAGTATTTGCAAACGTTGGTTATTAGCGGGCTGTTATTGGTAAAAGCACCATCGGTATCGCTGTATGCTACGGCGCAAGTACCGGGGTATCGTTCAGAGGTACAGTTGTTAAGGGTAAGTTTGGCAGGGGCTGCTGAGCCTACTGCTATATTGGTTTTTTCGGCCACGTAGTAGGCGGTATTGCCTCCGTCGCTTACGTCTAAGTAATTAAACTCATTATCAGTGGGTGAGTTCACCAAAATACCTTTCCAATACCCTGCGGTGGCGTTGCCGCCTTTTATGGTTACATGGTTGGCTGCAGTACCGTTTATCAGCATTTTTCCGTTATCGGTAACGCCCATGCCCAATTCTTTATTTATAACAATGGTAGCACCTGCGTTTATGGTAACATTGCCTGCAAAAAACATATCGCTGATGGCAAAGTAGGGGATGGAGGTAGCGGGGATTACTATGTTTTCTTCAATTACAGCGTTTGATGTTTTTGCAAACAGGGCTATGTATTGGTTTTTGTTGCCCGTGTAGGTGCCTGAGTCAAGCATCATGTTGGGCAAAGCTCCGCCGTAGGTAAGTACGGGATATCTGCTGTTGTTTATAAAGTTGTTGTGTGAAAACTGGCCTGTGGAGGCCTCGCTGGTAAATGAAACACCGTTGCCACCTGATTGGGTGATGGTACAGTGGTGCATTTTTAGTTTACCGTACACCGATACAGCCGAGGCAGCATCGTAAATAAAACCTGCCACTTGGGTGTTAAACTGTTCGCCTTTTCCCGCGTTAGTTATTTGGCACCAAGCCATTTCATTGCCCGTTTGGGTGCTTTCTATGCTTATACCCAACCAACTTGGGGTGGTGGTAGTACCGTTAAATTTTATGGGGAGTGTATCAAGTCCCACAGCTTTTATGGAGGCTGTATTGGTTACGCGCAAGCCGCTACCCGGCCTAAAAGCAATTTCTACACCCGGTAATATGGTGAGCGTACCTGCCGAAACTTCAGAAATACAGTTTACGAAGTAATCCACACCGTCAGGGTTGTGATTGGTAAGCACCATATCTGCCGTTATAAAACAGGGCAGCACATTTTTATCGGTGTTGGTTTCAGGGGTTTCTTCTTCTTTGCACGATGCAAGTAGTACAAATGCTGCAAACAGCAGTAAGTAAGCCTTTAATTTCATCATAACTATACGAAATAAGGCTGACCATTAAAGTTTTTTACGGGCGATTAGCCGTTGGCTGCTTTGGGTGAGTAATTGGAAAGGAGAGGAGGGTAGGTGGTTTTTGAAAGTGTAAGGAGGTACGTCAGACTTACATACTTATTTGGCTTATTACCTCAAGCACTTGGTCTTTGCGGGCGCGAGATATGCTTACTTTTCGCCCGTTGCTCATTACCACATAGCCGCCATCGGCTTTTAGGTATTTGCGCATCTTTTTTATGTTTACAATGTGTGAGTGGTGCACCCGCAAAAACCCTTTGGTTTCAAGCATATCTTCAAACTCTTTTAGGGTGCGAGATACCAGTAGCGAAGTACCGTCGGCAAAAAACAAACGGCTGTAATTGCTATCGCTATCTATGCACACAATATCATCAACTTCTATCAACTCCATGCCTTCGGCAGTGGGCAACACCAGCTTCTTTTGTATGTTGGTACTTAGTTGCTCCATTAGCACGTCGTAGCGCATAGGATTATGTTTTTGTTTATCAGCGCGCTCAGTTTCCCATTTGGCTATGGCGTTTTGCAGGTCTTCGTCTTCAATGGGCTTTAACAGGTAATCAAAAGCACTGTATTTAAAGGCTTTTATAGCAAATTGGTCATAGGCAGTAGTGAAAATTACATCAAAAGCGGGTGTGCCTATTTTTTTAAGAAAATCAAAGCCGTTTAACTGGGGCATTTCCACGTCTAAAAACAGAATATCGAAATTGTTTTTGGTTACAAACTCTACTGCCTGTATGGGTGAATTAAAAGTAGCAATAACCTCTACCTGTGGGCACACCTCTTCAAGCTGCATTTGCAAGCCTTTTGTACAATGTTTTTCGTCGTCAAGTAATACTGCTTTTATTGTCATTATGGTTGCTGTTTGTAGGTTATTACTACGCGGGTACCTGCAGGACTTCGGTCTTCGTTATACAAATCTATAATTTCGGTACTGATGCTTTGGGTGTGGGTAACATTAAAAAGGCGCACTCTTTCGTTAGTAATGTCCATCCCGTGCGACTTATGCTTCAACGCCGATTTGCTTTTCAGTTCACTCGCCTTTTCCCTGCCTATTCCGTTATCTTCAATAACAAAGGTTACTGCTTCTTCGCTTCCTGCAATACGTATCGTTACTGCTCCTCCTTTTTCGCTTTGCATTACTCCGTGCCAAATTGCATTTTCTACATAAGGTTGCAGCAATAATGGCGGAATAATAATGTCAGTGGTATGAATATCAGGTGCAATATGTATTTGATAGCTGAAATGGTTATCAAAGCGTACTTCTTCAAACTCAAGGTACAACTTAAGGGCTTCTAACTCATCTTCAAGAGTTACGGTGTTGTTGCGGGAGTTGTTTAATACAATGCGCACCAGCTTTGAGAATTTTTTAAGGTGCTGTGAGGCTTTTGCCGTCTCGTTGTTTTGTATGTAATAGTTTACCGAGTTAAGACTATTGAACAGAAAATGGGGATTCATTTGTGCCCTTAAGGCTATGTTTTCCATTTCGGCCAGTTTTCGCTTCAGGTTGCTTGTTTCGCGGGCTTGTTTCAGTCGGTAGCCGTATATGACGTAAATAATCAACAAAAACGTGACAATTACAATTGCTATAAACCACCAGGTTTGCCACCAAGGCGGCGATACGACTACTTTAATTGTTGTTGCAGATGATGATACCCCACTTTCAGGGTAATTGATCCAAACCGCCAGCTCGTAAGTTCCTGCAGCTAAACCGGTAAGCGAAATATCATTTACACCTTTTTCAGTATGAAGTGTATCAGGGCTAAGCCCTTTTATTATATAGCTTAAGCGTGTTTTTTTGGTGTTGGCATAATCAAAGTTGGTAAAGTATATCCTGATAAAGTTTTGCTTATAAGTAAAGTTTATGTTTTGTTGTGTGTAAGCCGTTTGAGGGTATTCTTTTTCAAACACTGTAATGTGAGAAATCGTTGGTTGTTTAGGTGGTGTAGGAAGTTTTAGATGATTTATTCCCAGTTTGTAAAAGCCGTTGAATGTACTTATAAACACTTGCCCGTTGACGTATTGCAGTGCGCCCCATTCGGAAGGTTTAAAGGGAAAATCGGTTCGGGTACTAAAAAAATGACTTTTGCGGGTAATGGGGTTAAAAAACTGTAAGCCTTGCGAGGTATATATTAGTAACAACGAGTCGGGGCCTTTGCAAACATGGTATACGGTGTTTGTTAATAGTCCGTCGCCCACATCAAAGCCGTTTAGCACTTTATAGTTTTGCAATGCGTTTACTGCCAGCAAACCCGATGATACACTTTGCATCC
The DNA here is from genome assembly GCA_008933805.1 of Bacteroidota bacterium. NCBI lineage: Bacteria > Pseudomonadati > Bacteroidota > Bacteroidota bacterium. Next base: position 119,385 of record WBUH01000008.1, on the reverse strand, counting down.
ATACGGTTCCGTCGGGAGCTGTGGTTATGGAAGAAATATCTTTAAAGGCTTTATGGTCTGTTCCTATGGTGTACGATAGGTGAGTATATTTTTCACCATTGTTGTGTATTACGGTGATGCCGTTTTTCATGCCTACCCACAGGTTGCCAAGTGTGTCTATACAAAGGGCGTATATAGGGCCGTTTTGAAGCAGGCTGTTGGGATTATTTTTTTGGTGATAATAATGGTAAACCTGATTGGTCCCTTCGTTCCACTCATACACGCCAAAACGGGAAGTGCCTATGTATATTTTGCTGTTTTTGCCCCGCAACAATTGGTAGCCGCCATGTTTTTCTATCTGAATTGTATCGGGTGCCGGGGCTTTTGTAAATGTTTTTTTATCGGGGTCAAATTTCCAAAAGGCGTTGGCTGTTAGCAGAAGTATTTGCCTGTTTTTACTCCACACCATACCGCGCGGCAATAGCTCTTCTTTTGTGGGTGGGTATAGGGTGTATTTTTGAGTGATGTTGTCGTAAAAATAAAGCCCATCGCCGTGGAAGGGTGCTACCCAAATGCCATTTCTATCTATATCTTCTAAAAAATAGAAGGGATAATTAAGGTTTTTTAAGTTGGTTTTTGTGGGAATGGGTATACCGTATTTTTCAAAAGTAGCGGCATTACTATGAGTTACTAAGCCTGTTTGAAAGCCTGCCCATAGGTTGTTTTGTGCATCGGTATACAGGTATTGGGCATAGGTTTTCAGAGCCCGTATACCTGTTGTTTTTTGATTGTTCTCTACATCAAAAAAGATGTATTGGCGGGTTTGGGTGTTAAATACCCCCAAGCCGCTATCAACCGTTGCTACCCAAAGTTCTGTTGCATTTTTTGGTGCTGTGCAAAGCACTATATTTTTGCCGCCTGTTAGGGGGGGAGTACTATCTATTAAAAAGTTTTCCCACATGTTTTTACTAATAATATAGTGAGAAACACCGCCTCCCCACGAGCCCATCCACACATTATCATCATCAAGATGGATAGGGTAGCGGGCGCGGTTAAAAATGGGGTTAACTTTTGGCACATAATCGGCATAGCGGTATAGGTGGTAGGTAAAATCGGTCTTGTTCAACAACACCAAGCCATTAAGCGTTGCTATCCATAGCTGATTTGGTTTTGTGCGGTGTTCGGCAAAACCGTGGCAATAACTAAATGCCCCGTTACCGTTTAGCGGTTTTGTGGCAACGGGGATTATTTTTTTCTGCTCAACATCAAAAATATTAAGGCTACCATCGTTTAATCCCATCCATATACGGTTTTGTTTATCTTTAAAAAGGCTAAGGGTGCGGTTATCAAAGCTTGTGTATATGCGTGTAGCTCGATTGGTTTGGGTGTTAAAAATATTCAACCCGCAATCGTAAGTGCCTATAAGAAGTTGGTATGAGCTTATGGGCAACACGGCTGTAATGTTGTTACAGCTAAGGGTATTGGTATCATCAGCGTTGTAGCGAAATACACGAAAGCGATACCCATCGTACTTTACCAATCCTTCTGATGTGCCCAGCCAAATAAAGCCGGCACTGTCTTGTGCTATGCTTTGCACATTGTTGTATGGGAGACCGTTGTTGCTATTGTAATGCAAAAAGTAAGGCTCCTTTTGCTGCGCTACTGCGGCAAAAGCTAGTATAAGTAAATACAGAAGTATTGTTATCCTCACGTTAGTAAGCCTACTTTTTGTAAATGTTGCAAGAAATAAAAAAGATAGTATAAATAAACTACTGTTTAGTAGTTGGTAGGTTTTAAAGGGTAATTGAAATTACTGAAAGGGGTCATTATAAGAATGTAAAACTAAATGCCTGATAACTTACATGAAAGTGAAAAAATTGTTTAAAATCTGTGCAATCTGGTTCGATAATCTGCTCGTTCGGGCTACAAAAACTAAAACCTTATCTTTACCGAGCAGTTGACAGTCAGAGAAGCGTATTTAAAATGAAATTAACTGGTGATTCTGTCTTGGATGATAAATTGGCCTATGAATTGTCGAAAATTCAACCGTCTAAGAAATACACTTGGCACTATTTAGATGATTTCGACCCTATTACAGGCAAAGGAACCTTGCAACTAGAAGATAGAGAAATACATAAGAAAACATCTCCGCATTTAGATTCCGTAAAACAATTTTAAGATTTTTTTAGTTTAAAATACAAAGGAAGATCAAAAAAAGTTAAAAAAATGAAAAAAATTGAATTTACCGAAGTTGAAAAATCAATTGAGAGTATAGATATAATTGAATTTGAAAATAAATTCAATATTAAACTGCCTGAAAATTACAAAAGATTAATGTTGAAATTTAACGGCGGTGTCCCATTAGATAGAGTAGTTTATTCTGATGGGGATGAACTAACCATTGGAGGCTTTTGCAGCATAAAATATGGTGACATACTGTTGGAGAATTCAATTTATGACTATCAAATAAGAGAGAAAATAATTCCGGCGGGGTATATTCCTATCGCTTATGATGCCTTTGATAATCCGTATTCCATATCGACTAATAAAATAGATTATGGCAAAATTTATTGTAGATATTTTGATACAGGTGACGATGAAGAAACATTGGTAGCAGATTCGTTAGAAGAATTTTTGGGCGGAGAATTTTGATTGCTGACAGATTTTTAATTAAAAGTAATGCAAACAGCAACAAACAAACTAATAGGCGGTAATGGTGCTGAGTTTATTATTACCATGCAGAAGGTAAATAATACTCATGTCTTGTTGTAAACGGATACATAGTATTTGCCACAATAATTGGTTTTCAAAACTTCAGTTTTTTAAGAGGGTTTTAATTTAATCACTAGACATTTCCTCAAGCCGTTTAATGGCTTTTAGAATTTTACCCCTGTTTTTGGCTGTTTTAACAAAAGTAGGAAGTTTCCACACCAATGAATATTTACCCCCTTCGGGTGCTTCACGCAGCTTTGCTCCAACATATTGTTTCAGGTAGGCAAGGTGTTCAAAATTGTAGGCCCAAAAAACGTGATTATCAACAGGGGTTTGCAGCCATAGCGGTAAACCAAGGTTGGGGTCTGTAGCTTGGTGACTATTTGAATATGCAAGCCTGTAGTTGGTTTCATACAAACGCTCTTGCTGACAGGTGCGGCACTTTATTTTCATTTTGTCCTGGTAAGTATCTACCAAGCGCTCTTCATCCTGTAATTGACTGCCGCAGTTGCCACATACCGTAGATACGGGGAAGATAATAGCCGAACCTTGCCAGTTTTTATCGCGCAATGGTTTGTAACAGTTATTGCACTGAAACCTGAACCGTGATTCATCTCTACAAGGATGAGGAACGTAATATTTTGAAAGGGTTGATACTACCGCTGCTTGCTTATTACAGTGCGGGCAACGGACTAATACTTCTTTTGAAAGTGAAGCCAGGTTTACAAATGATTTATCTGCCCTGCTGTTTTTATTCATGTATGATTTAAAAGCGTTTTCAAAATCCAAATTTAAGTAAAGGCTACAAGGTATAGAAACACATTGTTTGCAATCAGTGCAAAACAAAAAAGGCGCAAACATTTAATGTTTGCGCCTTTTTGATAAAAGCACTTCTTATAATCTTATCAGTTATTTTCTGTGTATTTTTTAAAATTATTTAAGATGGCTTGCCATCCGGCTTGTTGCATTTCGGCAGGGTTCATGTTCTCAGGGTCAAATGTCTCCGAAACATCAGTGCCGTTTGCAGTGGCAGTAAACGTAACAGATACCTTACGACCATCGCCAAGGGTGTAAGCAATGTGTTTGTTTTCATCCACAATGTCATAAACACCTGCAAAATCAAAACTCATGCTACCGTCTTTTGCTGCCATTTCGTATGAAAAGGAGCCGCCAGCCCTTAAATCGTTTTCTGCTCTTGGGCAATGCCATTCTTCAATGGCGGTGTTCCATTGAGTAATATGCTCGGGCGAGTTCCAATATTTCCATACTTTTTCAAGAGGGGTATTAACAGTGGCTTGTACAGTAATTGCCTGGAGTTGCTGATTATTTTCCATAGTTCAGAAGTAATTAAATTTTTTATTCGTTTTGTTGGTACAAAGCTAAATCATAATATGAAATCGAATGGTGGCGTATTGCGTCAATAGTGGGGTGTAATTGCGAAATGAAACGATTTACTTCTTTTTTTTAGCCTTTTTAAGCTCTGCTCTGGCCAAGTTATCCAGTAAACGCAGGTGTACCACTTCGGTAATAAAATCAAACGGTAGCGGCTGGTTATGAGGGAATTTTAGTGTCCCCTTGCCATCTCTGTATTGCACCACTTTCTTATTAAATACCTCATCTCCTTCAGGGACGGGATACATCCCTATATGTTCTTTCCATGCACTATAAAAGATGAGCATGCCTTCTTGTTTCAAGGCGGGCATACTGTAGCTAATCAATTCCTTTGCATCGGGGGCTGCTTTGATAACAGTTGCCCTTATTTGCGACAAACGTTCAGCAACCTCAGGGGGAAATGCGGCAATGTATTCATCAACCGTTTCAAACTTAAGTTTGGGTGTTGGTTCCATACCTGTATAGGGTTCTCTTACTGCAATATAAGCAATCTGCCTGTACTTTAAGCGGTTTGCTTGGCTTTGTCATTGGCTATAGTACTGTTGTAAAAGCCATGCAGTTCTTCGGGTACTTGACTAATCATAAGCCTTTCAACATCGCTTTGTTGGGGTAGGGTAGCGGTAAGGTATTCAAATTCACCTACAAAGTTTTGTACAAAAGAAATATCGGTAAACCGCATCACGTTTTCGCGGTTGTTGCCGTTGGCAAAGCAGGTTAAATTGTAGGAGGTGCAAAGCACTGCGGTATCGTCTGTCAAAATGAACTTATAGTGCAGTTGTTCACCGTTTCTTGAAAAATAAAGACGGCCACCCGCAGCAATAAAACCATTCCAATCCAATGCTTCGGGGTGGTTGTTCAAGTAATCGTTGCGGGTAACAAGACTTACAGCAACCCCTTGGGCTAATTTTGTTAACAGCAGGTTGTAAATTTCACGGTCGGTAAGCCATGATACTGCCAACTTTATTGAGGTTTTAGCACCTTCAAGATGTTTAATGATGTGTGATTTTATATCAGAAAAGAATACGGTAGGCTCCATGTGCCAAATATACCAAGTTGGTTTTGCAATGCACACGTGTGTCGCAAATTCGATGGGATGGGGTTTAAAACCTCATCCTGTTGAGTTTATCGGTTGATTTATTTCACTTTCACCAGTTTATGTCCGTTCCAGCGGAAAAACTCAATACTGTGGTGAGTTATTTTCAGTTTCCGGGGTAGGTTTGTGTCCTCGCTTGCAGTCTCTGTTTTTTCAGTGTACTCTCCTTCTTCGCTACTTGCCTTGCTGTTCTCTTCCCCGTTTTCTTCGGTCATTTCCTCTTCTGCGCTTTCGCTTTCTATAACCACCAAGTCTTCAATAGGGATGCCACAGTCGGCAGGGTAGGGAAAAATATTTAATCCTCCTGTTTGGTAGTTAAAGATGTTTTTTACATCACCGTTCGCTACCAATAAAACGTTGCCGTTTTCAAACCTAAACGGTAGATACACCACTTTACTATCGTACCAAGTTCCTTCGCCTGATGAAAATGAAGATTCAATAACAGAAAGTGAGTCACCGCAATTACCAACAAACATATGAATGTAAGTGCCGGGGCATTGAGCGTTGTAAAACTCAAGCGAAATCATATCCTTAAGGTTTGTAAGCGAGCTTTTAGTGTAGTTTTCACTTACATTGACGTAATAGGGGGTGTTAGTGAGTATTAATGTGTCGGTTTTTGATGAATCGCGACCACCGTCTTTAACTATATACGTAGGCTCCGACCATTGACCGTTCTCAATGTTTTTCCATATGTAATAATTGGTGCCGGTTGTATAGTCGGTGATATGAAATGGGATTACGTCTTCAAACCTGATATAGCCTTTAGAATTCGAGTAATTCTTATCAATGTATGAGTATGCTTCTATGTGGTACCACTTTTGTCCTTGCGATTGCCCCACTTCCTTTATATAAATTGTTGATGCGGGTGGTAAAATGCTATAACTACTGTTGGTATCTGCCTTTGAATACAGCTTGCTGTTTCTGAAAACACTTATCGGGTTTAGGGTAGCATTTTCATAGCTGCCGTTACCGTGGTAATGTTCAAAATAGGTTTCGTGTTGGGCAGTAAGCACAATAGGGAAGAATCCCCAAATAAAAGGCTTAGTAGTTGTTTCATTTTGTGGTGTTTAAGCACAAAATCTATTCCGCATTTTGAGTGTTATTTTCCAACGGTGATTGCCAATGTTGCATAAAACGACCTACCGTCAGACGGGATGATACCGGGGCCGGGGTAGCTCTCAGCCCTGCGGGTATAGTACCTTGCATCTAACAGGTTGTTGCAGCTGATTTCGAGACTGAAAATTTTATGGCTGAACGATGCCGAAACATCCACCACCTGATAGCTTTTTATCACTCCTTCAACCGCTGTAGAAGTAAGGGTGGCGTTGGTAGCATCAGAATAATGCTTGCCTGTGTAGGAATATTGCAGCGAAAGCCCCGCTTTTTTGCGGTGGCGGTAGTTTAATCCGGTACGCACCATTACGGGAGGCACCATCTCTACCTTGTTATTGGCAATGGTATTGTCTTCGGTTTTTATATAGCGGGCATCAATAAAAGCACCGTTTACAAATACGTTTAGCTGGTTGGTTTTATCATAAGGGATTCTGAATACCCGCCACACATTCAGTTCGGCCATTAATTCCACTCCAAGGTTACGGGCATCGGCAATGTTGGTTCGGTAGCGATAATCAATAAACAATGGCGGACGGTCGGCACGTAGCACTTGCCCTATGCGACCTTTATAGTAAATGTAAAAGGCAGTTACTTCATAGGTAAATAACCCGGCGCGGTTACCACGTATGCCCATATCAGCAGTGAAACCCTTTTCATCTTGTATGGCGGTATCTACAATAAAGTTGGGGTTGGTAACACGCAAGTCAGAAAAGTTTATAGCCCGATAGTTTTGCGAAGCATTGGCATACCACTCAGTGTTTTTTGATAATTTATACTTAGTTCCAATGCCTGCAATCACAAAGCTACGGGGTCGCTGCATTTTATCGTATATGCGGTTATCAACTATCAGGTTTCCCGCAGCATCAAACACTCGTTGCTTGTAATACCCATCTGAGCGGGTTTGGATATACTCATACCGAACCCCGGGGGTAATGGAGAAACGAGGGTTGATGTTAAAGATATTCTCTAAAAACACTGAGGCATTGTAATTGGGAAAGGTATAGTCGCTGTTTTCGAGGTTTTGCGGGTTGAGGAAGTAAAAATCAGGACCGCTACCATTATTCCCGTCGCCCTGCTTGTTGGTGGTTTGACCGTAGTATAACCGATAGCCCAACACTCCTGTATGCTTTGTTTTGCCTGTTCGGTAATGTTGCAGCCAACGTCCTTCGTGGCCTATGTTGGTAAACTTACCGTCAATAAGGGTGCGGTTTTTGCCGAAATCGGCCACGTTAATCCGTTCTAAATTGCCCAACGATTGCCTGCTTGCCAGCAGTCCAAAGGTTCGCCAATTAAGTTGTGTGTTTTCTGATACTTTATAATCCACCTGCCACGCGGCCAGTTTCCAGCCAATGCTGAACCAGTTGCGGTTGCGCACCGATTGGCGAGCATCTTCGGCAAACATAGCATCTGTTAATCCACCCGGTTGTTGGGCAAGATAATCCATAAAGGTAAACTCAAACGTTTGGGTGAGTTTGCTGGTGGTTTTCCATTCCAACCTGGCATAGGCCGTGTTTGAATAAAATCCGCTGTTGGGCCGCCAGCCATTGCCTTGCTTGCGTTGGTAAAAAGTATAGTAATTAAGTTTACCGTTGGCTACTGTACCGCCCACGCTGTTAAAACTCCCGAAATAACCGAAAGAGCCCAGCGTTTGCCTTGAGGTTACTTCTACTTTTTTATCAGTAGCCCCCTTTTTCATCACAAAATTGAGCAGGCCGCCAAACTGGGTGCCGTATTGCAGTGATGCTGCCCCGCGCACAATTTCTATCCGTTCTAATGCTTCTGTAGGGGGAGTGTAGTAACTTTCAGGGTAGCCAAGGGCATCGGCACTTATGTCGTACCCGTTTTGCCTTGTATTAAAGTTTGAGGTTCGGTTAGGGCTTAATCCCCTGCCGCCAATGCCTAATTGCAGGCCCACAGCATCGCTTTCCCAAATGTTTAGCCCCGTAATCTTGCTATACACTTGGCGGGGATTGTTGGTGCTAAGGTTGGCAGTGATGTCTTTAAGCACTACTACCTCTGTTTTTTTGCCTTCGTATATGGCAGTTCCTTCAATGCCCTTTAGTCGTTCAATGCCGAAAGTCCGTTCGGCTTCGTGTACAATTTCAACGGTGCTTACATCAGTGCTCAAGTCTTTCATTACTACTGTTAGCGAAAGTTGCTCAGTGGTTAAACTAATAGTAGTTCGTTGTATGTTTTTGCCGAATGTGTAAGTAAGCAGGGTATAATTGCCGTAAGGAATTTTATTTAACGTGAACGTTCCATTAGCTGATGTTGAGGTTGTGAAGCCCGTATTTTCCAACGCCACCACGCCTGTCTCTATCGTGGTACTATCTTCATTAAGCAAGCGTACTTGTATAGTTCCCGTTTGGCCAATAACAGAAATAACGCTTAGTAGCGCAACAACAAATACTGCTATTTTAATCCTAATCTTCACTTTGTCTCGGCAAGCCTTTCATCAAAAGGTAAAATCCATTCTTTATGTCCCCAACTGTCTTTCACTTTGCTCAAATCAACGGTTGGGTCTATCAACAGTTGGCTTTTTCTGCTATTAAGGGTTACGTAAACTTCTGCCCGTACTTGGGGTTGGTAAACACCTTCTTTTTCGTAATACCCAGCTAAAAACTTGGCGTATTGCAGTATCATGTCGGGCTGCATAGCCATTTGTTTTTCTTGGTGGTCGCATAAAAAAAAGCTGTTAAACACTTCGCCTTCTTTGCCTGTTTTTGTGTCTTTTACAAAAAAGGTAGCCGTGCCTGCTTTTTCCATCAGCATCACCCGCCAGCCAAAGCGGTAACCTTCTTCCGTCCAAAACATATTGCCGGGGTACAATACATACCGCCACGGAAACAATAGCTGAAAGGCAAAGTACACGCACAGTGCCGGCAATAGTAGTTTTTTGTGCAGGAACGAAGGGGCAAAGGTAACGTTACGTTCTGTTTTTTCAGGTGTTTTGAAAAGACGTGTTATTGCTCCCATCCAACGCAAATGCCATTGAGCACTAAAGAAGATTAAGGTGCCGCCAATCATTACCAATGGGAACACACCGATTTGGAATAAAATACCCGTTACAGCATGGAAGAATACCACCGCAGCATATGCCCAAACGCGGGTAGGTTTATACAGCAGAAAAATAACGATGGTGCAATCGTACAGCATCCCTACCCAACTAAAAATGTAGGGGGTGTATTTCCAAGCGAACAAAGGGCCTAATACGGGTATGTCATACGATGCGGGTAGCCATATTTTCAGTGGCAAAGCATGCAATAACCAATCGCTATTTATTTTGGCTAATCCGGCATAGGTGTAAACAATAGCTGTTTGCAGCATTATCACATAAATACACCATGCTGGAACATAGGTGGTTTTTAGTGAGGGTTTGCGAAGTATATCCAGCGAAAAATAACGGTGGGCGGGCAGTACTGCCAGTAGCAGGCACGCAAGGCTGACGTAGTAATAGTGGTTGAGGTAGTAGGTGAGGTCAATAAGTTCTGTATAGGTGAACAACAGAAATTGTACCCATGCCGCAACTCTGTAGAACAACCCGAGCGTTACTAATATTGATGCAAGAAGCAATGCTATGTGGATTGCATACAATGCTGCGGGAGAGGCAACCTCTATAAACTCAAAGCCAAAGTATTTGAAATGTAGTTTAGGGGTGATGTAGTGGTCTTCAATCCATCCCAGCACCATGAAGCGTGTGGTGCTAAATACCATACACAGCCCGAAAATAACTCTGAAAGCAGCCAATGGAGCAATATGCGTAGTTGCTTGCCACGCAGTAACACTGTTTTTTATGTATCGGGCGATACTAATCGCCATCTCCGCTGCTGTATGTAATGGCTATGCCCAACAATGATGAAAGGTCGCTCTTAAAAAAGCGGGTCATCTTTTGGTATTCAGTATGCAGGGTATCAATTCGTCCGGTCTCAGTTAATACTAAATGGGCAAGAAGTTCACTATCCGCAAATCCTTTGTTTACATTGTTAACTGCGGTAAGCTGCTTAAGTGTTTCTGTTTTTAGCGCAGCACCCCCTGTTACTTTATCAAGGTAATCATCAAAACCTATTCCATCGGTACCGTTGGCACCAATACCTCGCCACATCTGCTCCACGGCCTTAAAATGTTCTTTGATAAATTTAATTGATTGGCCGCTGTAATAGGCTTCGCAAAGGTGGGGTTCAGGTTGTGCTTGGCCGGCACGTTTGCCGCCCGGTACAGCAATCTTAAAGTTCTTTATTGCCTCAAAGCTTTTTACAAACTCATTGTAAAGCATTGATGTAGGGCTTCCTGCTGATTTATCAGTGTTTGAAACAAAAGCATTGCGGTAGGTAGTCCAACCGGTGTTGTTTTCATCTACCCATGTTTTAATATCCGCGATTACTTTTTGTAGGTATTGTCTGCGGTTTGATGAGGCTGTAAGCGAGTCTAAGGCGGTTGGGGTAAACAACAAATACTCAACGGTGAGCAACCCCCTGCTGTCACGCCTAAAATCGTCAAATTTAAAATCGGCAGCAGCAATGCGGTTTTCTACAACCCCTGCACTCACAGGCCATGTGCCAATATTTTCGTTTACCATCCCGAAAATCGGTTTTTCACCCGGGCCGTAGTTAAATGAATTACAGTACAACCAAGCAGTGTAAGCATTTGTCCAAGCTGTTTGGGTAGCTTGCAAGGTGCTTGTGTTTGGGGTTGCAATTAGTGCATCGGCTGCGGTGCTAAGTGCATCTGTAGCCGTTTTCATCTTTCCCCAATATGGGATGATAATATTGTCGGCAAAGTTTTCAAGCAATAACTTCCTGTCAAAGTTGCCGGCAGTATTGCCATCGTTATTATCCTCCTTACAGCCCATTGTAAACAGCATTGGCAGTGCTATTACAGGCAACAACATCCTTAGCGCAATTCTTTTGTAATTCATCTGTGTTTAAACAATCCATCCCATCAGGGATTACCTAACGGGATGGGACTAATAAAGTGCAAAAATACTATTAACGACCTTGAACTGAAATCCAGTTTTGTTTAAAGTCGTTCATCTCTGCATCGGTAAAGCCATATACCGCTTTAATTTTGGCCAGGGCTTGTGTAATCCTTTGCAGTTCAGAAGCACCTTCGGTAATAAATTTATATACGGTAGCATCTGCATTAACAGGAGCGTTTAGCAGTGCAAGTATCTCGTCAATCTGTGCGTCGGTAATTTTGCGGTGTTGTTGGGCAACTGCCTTAAACCCGTGTATAAAGCCGATAGCTTCACCCAAATCGTGCAAACCGCCTGAAAGGGTTGTTACAGGAGGGTTGGTAGTTGAGAACTTTGTAATTGCAGCATATCCGTAGTTAACGGCGGTAGCCATCAAGCCTTTTTCAATGTTTAGTTTAATAGCGGCAATCGCTTCGTTTTTCTCAGTATTATAATCTGCTCCCGCTTTTACGGCAGCTTGCAACTTCAAAAAGTTAGCTTTCATTTGACCATAAAAGCCTGCTCCGTCGTTTTTATCACGACGAGCCATGTACAATGCCAATAATGCATCGGGGCTGTTTGTGTTTGCAGCAGTATTAGTGTTTGGGAAAGCAGGGCTTGCACCTACTACGCTAATCATTTTATCAACGGCAGCTTGGTTTAGTGTGCCTTCGCTCACAGTTACAAGGTGATTATACAAGGCTGCAGCATACAAACCTTTTTCAATTTCTTGTAAGTTCTCTTTTGCTCCTTTATCAACCAAACGGTTTCCAAATGAACCTCCATTAGTAGCAGTTGCTCCGTTTGCAGGGTCATAAGTGTTGGCGCTTGCAGCAACCATCACTGGGAACCAATCGTTTTCGATACGGGTGATGTAATAAGCTCCGGTTACATTTTTTAACCCTGTAGCGCCTGTACTGAATTTATCTTTAAGAGTCGCAAGGTCTAATGCAGTTGTTCCGCTTTCAGCAGTTTTCATGTAAGTGCTTAAACCACTAAGTTGGGTTTTAAGAGCTGTTTCAGTGGTTACGTTTGCAGCGTAATCAGCGGATACATAGCTTGAAGGAATGGATAGTGATGCTTTTGTATCGTTTGAATCATCGTCTTTTTTACAAGAAGTTGCCAAAAGTAGGCAAGCAGCTAATACGCTTAGTAACCCTGTTTTTTTATTCATTGCGTTGATATTTAAAGAATTGTGGTTTTAAGTAATTTTTTTGTGGTCGCAAACTTATGTTTATTTAGATTAATTCCAAATTAATTTTTGGTTACTTATCGGGTCAGCAGTGACTATAGCGAAGTTTGGTTGTGTGTAAGCTGTTGAAAATAAAAAAGGTGCAAGTATGAGTTGCACCTTTGGATTGTTTACAATTAGTAAGAATAAATCTTATAATTGTAGGCAAGTTCTGTAAAATTAGTGTCATATTTTGTCATTTTTTCTTCAATCGCCTTTATCAAACGCTGTAAGTGCCGTCATTTCTAATTGTCAGTCAAATGTCATTTTTTTTCGTAGACCAATTGTAAACAGCTAAAATGCGTACTTGCCTGCGGATTGTTTAATTTTTAGTATGTATGAATAAAATTCCTGTTTATACCCCTGTGTTCAGGGGTAGTCTGCCGCCATATTTTATAAGCCGTCATTTTATCATCCATTCTTTCGGTAGTCCGAAAGTGTAGTCGTTCCCTTTCAGTTTTTACGTAAAAATTTACTTTATGGAATGGTTTTACAAGGGCCTGTCGGGGGTGCTATTGCTTTTGTATTTAGTGATTATTAGCAAGTACCTTAGAAAATACAAAAGACAGGAAGACGGTATTGAATTGAATACACCTTTACGGCGGTCAGCTTTTGTGCTGCTGATACTCACACTTTTGGGTTTTACCGTTCCGCAAGCACTGTATGTTTCTTCCGACCTGTTAGATTGGGCAAATGTGAGTATATCAACGGTGGTGCGCTTTGTGGGGCTGTTTATTTACCAGTTGGGTTTGGCGTTGTTTTTTATCTCTAAAGACAATTTTGATGATAATTGGTGGAGCGGGCCTGAAATCGGTCATAATCCTCATTTAGCTAAAGAAACGGTGTATGGTTATATGCGGCATCCCATATACACATCAGTGTACACGGTTATGCTTGGGTGCACGCTTGTGGCCGGTAACTGGCTGATAGGTGTTTGCGCTTTGGTTCCGTTTACGGCATTATGTGTAGTAAGGATTCCAGTAGAGGAAGAGGTGCTAAAACGTAAAATGGGGAGCGGTTACGCAGAGTATAAAAAGGCCACCGGTTTCTTGTTTCCTAAGCTGTTTGGCAGGAAGTAAGCTTCCCTTATTTTGATTTAAGGTCGGCTTTGCTAAGCCTTAGTTGCAGCGATAGGGAAGGAACAATGGTGAACCCTTTGAATGAAAAGGCCTCGTCATTTAATAATTTGTAGGTACCGTAGTTTTGGTAAAAGATAGACATTGCCGGAACTACGTACACATACTTGTATCCTATTTTAGCATTTGCAAATCCGCCAAATGATAAAAAACTTTCGGTATTTCTGGTGCCAAATACGGGTTTGTTGTTATCGTCAAAAATCTTGTCGGGCAAAGTGGTGTACACAATGCGGCTATAGGCCATAGCTGCCCCAAAGGAAAGACTGCCGTACTCCTCTTCGTTACCAAACGATACGCTAAAGATTACAGGAAGCAGTATGTCGCTGCGTTTAAACTTATAGCCCAAACGGCTTTGCAATTCACTAAAAAAACTGGGTAGTTCATAGTTTTGCCACGAGTACTGCAAAGCAATGCTCCCATATACCCTGTCTTCTTGTTTTTCGCCAATCTGTCCGGTAGGTCCTAAAAACTGATACTGTCCTGTAAATGCGTTTGCTTTTCCTGCCCTTTTGTAACCCAACTCAAAGCGGTTAGCTATACCGGCGCGCAAGTAAAAATCGTAACCACTGCCAAAAGGGTCAACAGCAAAGGCCGTAGCGGCTTTATTTATGCGGTAAAAGTTCTCATCAAGCGTTATACTGTCTTTGTTGGCAAGGTCTTTTACATTTTGCTCAAGTACGTCGGCCATTAATCCAATTGTACGTGTGGGTATATTGGCCGTGTACGACATACCGGCAACTACGTTTCCTTTTGGAGTAACTTTACCTGATTGGTTAATGGTTCTGGGAGCTGCACAGGCGGCCAACAAAAGAGCTGAAAGGCTTATAAACAGTGATTTATGACGTATATTCATGGGCTTACGTAAGTTGTTAAATATAAGAGTAGTTTTGTGCCAGGGGCAATAGTATTTTGCAAAGTTGTTGAATAATATTTTTTTTGTGCAATGGGTGCCGTAGTATATTACATTTTTCTTCCGGTGTTATACCTGCTTTCGCTATTGCCTTTTTGGGCATTATACGGTATTTCAGATTTCTTATTTTTTGTGGTGTACAGGGTTACGGGCTACCGAAAGAAGGTAGTGTACCAGAATCTCAAAAACTCATTTCCTGAGAAAAGTGAGGCGGAGTTAAAGGCCATTATGTATAAGTTTTATGCGTTTTTCTGCGATTTGATAGTTGAAACACTTAAAACACTTACCATTGGCGAGAAGGCGTTGCGCAAACACATATCTTTTGACGACCCTTCGTTGTTTGAAAAGTACAGCAACCAAAAGCAGAGTGTAATTATTGTAATGGGGCACTTAGGAAACTGGGAGCTTGGCGGAGCAAGGTTTTCATTGCTTCCCTACCATCGTTTGTATGTTATTTACCATCCGTTGAGTAATAAGAATTTTAACAATCTTATCGTTCATATGCGTACTAGGTTGGGCAACCGTCTGTATGCCATGAGCGAAGTGCTGAGGGGAATGGTAAGAGACAGGGGAGAGTTGACGGCTACGGCTTTTATTGCCGATCAAACTCCACAACCCAGCGGTGCTTATTGGACCACTTTTTTGAACCAAGATACACCTGTGTTTCCCGGTACTGAAAAGATTGCCCAAAAGTTTAAGTACCCGGTAATTTATCTTTCGATTAAGCGGCCTAAACGCGGAAAATATACCATGGAGTGTGAACTGCTGGTTGAGAAACCGGAGCTTACCAGTGAAAATGAAATTTCGGAATTGCACACAAAACGCTTAGAAAAGGATATTATTGAAAATCCTGAGATATGGCTGTGGACGCACCGTCGCTGGAAACACAAAAGAACTAACTGATTTACAATATATTTGCAACAAATTTATAGAATGAAGATTGGTAACGACCTAATACTGGCCACCAAAAAATACGCTAAAGAAGACCGAAAACAAAGCTGGGTCCACACAGTATCAACTTTTTCATTGTTAACTGCTTCGTATGTAGCAGGCATTTATCCCTCACATTGGGCCATACAGTTGTTTTTTGGCACATTATCGGGACTAATACTTGCCAGAGCTTTTATTATCTATCACGATTACCTGCACAATACCATTCTGCACGATTCATTTATCGCCAAAGTAATGTTTACATTTTTTGGCTTCCATATGTTGGCACCCGTTAGCGTTTGGCGCAGGTCGCACGATTATCATCACCAACACAATTCAAAACTTTACTCATCCAGCATTGGTTCATTTCCTATTGTAACCAAACAAAAGTTCTTAGAAGCATCTAAGAAAGACCAATTGATATACTTGTTTATCCGCCACCCGTTAACCTTGCTTACGGGGTATATTTTCACCTTTGCATACGGTATGTGCGTGCGTACGCTTATGCGTAGCCCTGATAAACACTGGGATGCCATTCCTGCCTTGTTATACCACTATGGTATTTTCTTCGGTGTGTACTTTTTATTTGGTTGGGAAAGTGCTGTCTTAGGCTTTTTATTGCCCAGTTTGATTGCCGGAGCAATGGGCTCTTACCTGTTTTATGCTCAGCATAATTTTCCTACTGCTACTTTTCAAGATGCCCGCAATTGGTCGTATATCGATGCTGCACTCAATTCGTCAAGTTTCATGAAACTTAGCCCAATAATGAATTGGTTTACTGGGAATATCGGATACCATCATATCCACCATACTAATCCCCGCATACCGTTTTATAAACTACCACAGGTGTATAATGAAATGCCGGAATTTCAGGAGTATGCCAAGGTAACCTCGCTGTGGCCTAAAGATATTATTCAGTGTCTTAAGCTAAAAGTTTGGGACCCCGAAGTTGGCCGTATGGTGGGCTTGCGCGAGATTTACGCAAAATAGTTGTCGGCTTTTACGCCTCAAAACCAATCTTTTGTCCTATTCGTATGTTAATGGTTATTAAACTAACTTATACGGATGAGACTTACTTTACTTTCTTTAGTACTACTTTGTGTAGTGTTGGGCGTAGCTCAACCTGTAGAGGTAGGCACAGCACCCGGTAACGGAATTATTTCATTGGAGACTTCGGCATCGGTAGCTGATGCGTACGATAAAGAACTCAATTTTTTTGATGTTGTTAGCGGCAAAAAATCCCTCGATTTCGTTCCGCTTAGCGGATGGTCGAAGGAGGCAAGTTTCACAAATCATCATTTTTGGATTAAAACCGCAATAAAAAATTCGACCACGGACGAGGCAATCTACTATCTTGAAACCGCCCGGCCTATTACTGATATTGTTGATTTGTATGTGGTATCATCCACCGGAGATACTGTTGTACAGCATTCAGGTGATGCAATCCCTTTTGATAATCGTACATTTCCTCACCGCAAAACCATATTTAAATTAACTCTTAAACCCGGGCAAACGCAAAATCTGTTTATCCATTGTAAAAGTGACGGCGAAGTGCTTGACCTGCCTTTGCGTTTATATACCCCCGATGCTTTTATTGCTGATAATGACAGCTACCAATTGTTTTTTGGTTTGTTTTACGGGGTGCTATTGTTAGCGGCCATTACGTACCTGTTTTTTTATATCGGTTTGCGCGACAACAGCTTTTTGTATTATGGTTTGTATGTGTTGTTTATCGGGCTTTTGCAGTTTTCTATAGATGGGTTGTTCTTTCAATACGTTATGCCCCAAAGCGGTTGGTTTTATTCGCGCTCTATTATTATCACCGCCGGGTTATCGTCATACTTTTTAGGCAGATACGCATTTAGTTTCTTAGTCATTAAGCAGCAGTATGTAAAGCTTACAAAAGCCTATAACATTTTGTATTTACTAAGTGGGGCGTTGATAATAATGCCTTTCTTGGGCAATACCGCGTTGCAATACAGCTACCCGTGTGCCAATTTAGTAGGTTTTTCTATTCTTGTGCTTGTTTTAATAAGCGTAACTACACTTTGGCTGGCTAAGCAAAAAGTTGATATTTTCTTTGCCATTGGTATATTTTGTTTGGTAATGGGGTTCATCATTTTCATACTCAAAAATTTTGGAGCATTACCCGGCACCTTTATTACTGAAAACAGCACTAAAATTGGCACGGGCTTAGAAATTGTTTTTTTATCCCTCTCTATGGCAAACCGCATCAGGTTGTTGCGTACAGAAAAAGAAACAATACAAGCGTTGGCATTGAAACGCTCAGAGGAGATGAACGATTTGAAAACCTATTTCATGTCGAACATGAGCCACGAGTTGCGTACACCATTGAATGCAATCATGGGTGTTACGGATGTGATGCTCAAAGAGGTGCAGGATGCAAAGATTAAAGGCAATTTTGAAGTCATTAAAAACGCATCGGTGAGTTTGTTGAATTCGGTGAGTGATATTCTTGATTTCTCAAGGATTGAAAAAGGGGAATTGAGTTTGACCGACGAGGTGTTTGAGCCCGCGCAAGTGTTGTTGCAAACCCAGAATAGTGTAGCAATGCAAGCCATGCACAAGGGTTTGGTATTTACTTACAAACCCGCTACGGATTTACCGAAACACTTTAGAGGTGATGCGGCTAGGCTGGGTCAGATTATAAACAGCTTGCTGAGTAATGCCATTAAGTTTACCAATTTAGGTGAGATACGATTTGAGGTGTTTCAAAAAAGTACAGGGAATAACACTGCCGAGTTGGTAATAAAGGTAAGCGATACGGGTGTTGGGATTCCCAAAGATAAGATGGACACAGTGTTTAATAGTTTTATCCAAGAGAGTATAGATAACAAACGCAAATTTGGCGGTTTGGGACTCGGTTTGTCTATCGTCAAAAAATTGGTCGACCTTCATGGCGGTACTGTGATTATTGAAAGCGAGGTGAATAAAGGGACTTGTTGCACTGTTACTTTGCCTTACGAGGTTGTTTTTGTTGAACCTAAAGCAGAGAAGGCAAAGTATCCTAAAGATACTTTTGATTTGATGGGAGCGAGGATTTTAATAGTGGAAGATAACGATGTGAATCGCTTTATCATGAAGACTATTCTTTCGAGGTGGGAGAATACGGAGATTGAGTTTGCGTTTGATGGCAGCATTGCTTTAGAAGAGTTGGTGGCAAAACGTTATGATATTGTATTGATGGACTTGCAAATGCCTGTGATGGATGGTTACGAAGCCTCTGAAAGGATACGGAACGGAGAGGTGGGGGAAGAGAACAGCAGGATACCTATTATAGCAGTTACTGCCGATACAACAGACGAAGCAAAACATAAAGTTAGGAGCTTGGGGGTTAATGATTTTATGACTAAACCCATCGACCAGCATTTGTTGTATGAAAAAATCACGGCGTTGCTTAGTGAAGTGGCCTGATGGGGAAAGTTTCTTTACCCGATTATCATAAATATGTTTTAAAAAACTGGGATTTTTTTTTAGAAAAATGTTGCATTTTTAGAAAAGTGTCGTACATTTGTTTCATCCAAACGGGTTATCAACAAGCTTTTGTTTAAAGCGCAGATAGCCCTAAAAGATTGAAAAAATTAGCTTTGTTGACGGAAGAGTAAATTCTTCAGTAATATTCCTAAATAGCACAAACAGCCTGTCGGGAGACAGGCTGTTTATTTTTTGTACTATCGGGTAAAAAATCCTCTATTTCTTGATGAAAAATGTTGAGCCGCTTTTGCTGCCGTTTTCAATTCTCAACAAATAAGTACCGGCAGTAAGATAGCCAACACCAAGTTGGGTGGTTGCTCCGCTAGCGGGGCTTTGTATTAGTTGTTTTCCGCTTAAGTCGTATATCTTGTATATGGCGTTATTGCCAGCAATGTCGTCTACAGAAACGGTAATGTAATCAGTAGCGGGATTGGGGTATAACGATACCTGCAAGGGTACAGTGCCATTGTTAATGCCCGTTAGGTGATAGTTTTGGGTTATGTTGGCCGCAAAAACCCCGGCACCGTGGGTTGCAACAACCACTCTATTATCGCTGCGGCGTATTTTAATCATCTCGCAAATGGCATTACCAATCAAGTCGGGGCTTTGTTGTACCCACACCGGAGTGCTTGCCGTAATTTCAGGAATACTGTAAAGGCCAACACTGGTAGCCATTAAAACGCCGAACCCTGTATTGGTTTTAACAAATTCAGCCCAACGGCACGAAGGTCCGTTGCCCGTCCCGTTCACGTTTTGCTCAAGGTTGCCTGAAATATCACGCCAGTTTAAGCCGCCGTTTTCGGTGTAAAACACACTGGGGATACCATAGTTGGTAAACACCACAATAATTTTATCGGCATCTTCGGGGTGTATGCAAATGTTGTTGATGTTACCCGAAGGAAAGTTCGAGCCCTTAATGTCAACAGGCATAGGGTCACCTGTGGTGGCATTATCTACCCTAAACAATAGCCCGTTTTCGGTGCCGTAAAAGAGTTTTCCAGCGGGCTGGACTGACATACTGATGGCTGTTATCTCAAAGCGGGTGCGGCAGTTAATCATTTCCTGCCAGTTGCCCATGCTTCTTGATGAATCTAAATAACTGGTAAGTGGGAACTGAGTTACATCGTTGCTGCGCCAAATGGCAGTATCGTTCAATAAAAACAAACGCTTATCATCATTAGGGTCAACACACCAAGGGTTAATAAATCGGTAATCGGTAAGATTAGGAGGGTCTAAACGTGCACTTTGCACACGGTTGTTGTTAGCATCCAAGCGAATGCGGAACAAACCGGCTTCTTGTTTTGATACATAATAATCCTGTCCGTTACCAGCAACATGGCAAAAAGCACCATCGTAGCTAAAGATTTCATTCCACGGATTGCGTTGGTCGTTTTTGTTGGTAAACAACGTGCCGTTATCTTGCAGGCCGCCAATAATGGTGTGGTCTCCTGCTACAGCTTCATTAATAGCAATGGTATAAAACTGTGTGGTTACATAACCATTGTTAAGCGATTGCCATTTAACGGTACCCGCTTTTATGTTGTCGGTAATAGATATACCCCCGTCGTGGGTAGAAATTGCTTTATCGGGGTTTGAGTTGAGGAAGATAAAATTGTGTTGGTCGGGGTGATGATTTTCATAAATCTTAAAATCAGGACGTTTTGTGCCCTGTGCATACCCGCCTATTTTAGTGATTTGCGAGGTGCTTTTAAAAGCATCCGTAGAGCGGAAAAGCCCCGAGCCGCCTATAATCACAATATTGGTGTCTTTAGGGTGAACGCTCACCAGCAAATCATATCCGCCTTGCGCATTAAACTTCTCAAAATCGCCTGGGAAATCAGGTATTGCAGCCGAACGGTCTTCCCAAATTCCGCCTGTACCGCTTCCATCGCCTGAAACGTAGGTGTATTTAAGCAAACTGTTCCACTCTTCATCCCCTCTGAAATTGGTAGTCTTTTTACCCAAGTTCACAGTGTTATGAGCTAGAATATAAAATTGGTTTTCGTGTCCCGGAACCAAGCCAATCACCATACGTCCGTATGTTGAACCGATTGCGGCCGGAGTGATGCTGGTCCACGTAGTGCCATTGTCAACACTGCGCCAAATACCTCTTTGCGGGCCTTCGCTACTAAGGGTAGCATATAGTACCCCGCTTTTAGTTATGGCTACGTCTGTATAATATGACGGGTTGCCGCCTGATGTGCCACCGCGGCGGCGTTGCCATGTGTTACCGCCGTTTACACTGCGGTGTATGCCGCCATACAAGGCCACAAACACAACATCACTGTCTTTGCTGGTGTGGTTGGTGATTATGTTCCATGAGCCGTCGAAATCGCTATCAAACTGGGGTGTATTAACTACAGTGCTGGTTAATGGTTGCCAGCTTTTACCACCATCGGTTGATTTTAGTATTCCCCTGCCTGAATAGTAAGCACCACCTTTTGATGCACTACTGCCGCTTAGTTCACCCGTTGAAGCATACCAAATATTCGTTTTACCTGCGCGGGTATCTTGCGTTACCGCGGTAATGGCATTTATTTGGGTGTTGGTGGTTGTTTTTGTCCAGCTTTTGCCTCCGTCTTCGCTGCGCCACAAACCGCCTGTTGCCCCACCGGCAATCAATATGTTTTCGTTGGTGGCATCCACGGCTATAGCGCGTGTTCTGCCGCCTACGTTCCACACACCCATGTTGCTCCAAATATCACCGCTCTTTTTAAATACGTCGGCTTTGGGCAAGGAGGCAGCAAAGGCCAGTTCCTTTACGCGGATACCATCCGGAATTTTGCCTGTATTCGGGTCTTTAAGTCGGTTAAATTCCCAACGCTTGCGGGAACTTAGGTTGTAACTCATTTCATCGCCGCCTGTTGATAGGGCATCAGCGTCGGGTTGGGTATTAAACATATATCCAATGCCGATAATTGTGAAGCAAGCAGCAATTATGGGTAAGGTGTACAGTAAAGGTTTACGTTGCATATCTATTCAAATATAAAAATAAGCAGCGGGTTTGCAGGTATTAGATTGATAGGGCATGCTATTTAAATTATCTTTGCACCTCTATTACACATGGCCTCATAGTACAATGGATAGTACGTGAGTCTCCGGAACTCAAGATCCAGGTTCGATTCCCGGTGAGGCCACTTTCTTTACTAACACCCTCATAACAAAGTCATTTAAATTTTACAGATAGTCAACATTATAAAAAGGATGTTGCCCATGAGATTTTACAACGGCTATACTACAGTTAGATTCAGTGATGATTGTTATGATTCTCTTATGGTAGCTATATCAATAACTGAGCTCGTTTAAACTGGCAATAGCGGTTTATATGGATAAACTCCGCAACCCTTGCCTTGTGTGTAAAGTTTATAAGCGCGCATTTCACATTTTTGGTAACTTACCACCGAGTACTTAACAACCTATTGCAAAACTGTGTTTTTAAACGGAAAAAAAGAGCTTCCGCTATTGTTACTTATGCTGGTGTTTCGCCTTTCCTTGTTAGGGCAATCGGTATTAGCACCTGAGCATATCGAGGTTTCGCCTACGCGGGTAGGCAATAACCTGCGGGTATTGTTTGAGGATAGCCGTGGTTTTATTTGGGCAGGCACTATGAGCGGCTTGGTGCGTTACGATGGTTTTTCGGTTAAGTATTATGAGTACACACCGGATGATAGAGAAGGGGAGCTGGATATGGGGGTGGTTACCGGTGATAATAAGGGTAATATTTGGGGCATTGCAAGTACGCACGGACTTTTAGTGCTGCCGTTCGGAGAGAGGGGGTTTGGCGAGCTGAGAAAACCCGGATTTGACAACGATTTTCCTAAACCAAAAAATATCACTTTTGACAAAGGCGGTAATATTTGGGGGGTAACACTTCAAAACGAGCTGTTTTTTGTCGATATGTCTGATACCTCGGTTACTGTATGGCCTACAAAAAAAACAGGTGCGGTTGAAAACGTGTTTATTGATGAGCGGCAAAGGCTATGGTTGTACAACCACAATACTGTCTTTTGTGTAGATAAACCTTCCCTCACAATGAATTTTGAGAACAAACAAGGTATTACATCAGGTATAATTAGTGCGGTACATGATGGCAAAAACCTGTTTGTATTTACACAACAAACGTTGTACAAAGCACACTTTAGTAATAATTACCTGCACATAAATCAATTGTACGAGCTTGATAAATTAGATAATCAAGGCAAAAAAGAATTTTTCAGATTTTCGGCAGTTCGCAGCGATATGCCATTAGTAGTAATGGCTACCACCGGTCGTATGCTGCTTTTTGTAGATAAAGAAAGCGGTAAACTTGAAGAACCGATAATTGAAGGGGTAAATACTTCAAAATACGATGCAAATAATTACCTCATAACAAAAGGTAATGTAGTGTATATAGCTACCAATAAAGGTTTTTTACGAACCAGTATAAGCAGCAAGGCATTTACAGCCTATACTGATGATTTACGGCCTAAATTGCGTTGTGTAGCTCCCTTGGGGCCTGATACATTGCTGGTGGGAACGTTTGCGCAGGGAATATTTGTGTACACCAAAAAAAACGATGGACGTTGGCAAAAAAATAAGCAATGGGTATTGGGCAATCCTACATTCATGTCGGTAAATACATTAAACCGTTTTTATTATGATAAAAACAATCGGTTATGGGCCGCCACAAACGGAGGATTATTTTTATATAACGGGAAAACTTGGTCGTCAAAATATCCGTCAACCAGTGTTTGGGGTATTGTGCAAGGCAATGGTAATGATTTTTGGATGGGTACCAATAGGGCGGGGCTAATAAAATTTAATTCCGAAACAGGAGCAACAAAAAGTTATTTTCCTAACGGAAGCTCAATACCTACCGATAATCACAATCGTATATGGCAAACGCAGACGTATAAAAACAAAATATATGTAGGTACCTCAGCAGGGATGTTTGAGTTTGATACTGCAACGGAGCGGTTTACCCCCGTGTTTAGTGAGCAATTAAAATCAATACCCGTATGGGATTTTTTTATAAGCGATAGTTTATGGCTGCTACCTACACAGGGCAGGGGATTATGGAAGTTTTTGCCTAAAACAGGTGAATTGACTAATGTGGATAGTATTAATAATTTCTTATACAGCCTTTTAAAAGATGCTGCGGGCGACTTTTGGTTTGTGAATGATAAGGGACTTATTAAATACGATGTGAAACAAGGGAAGAGTGCCAATTATTCAGCTTTTGACGGACTTAATACTAATTTTCTTTCCTATACAGGTATTACCCGTTTGAACGATGCCCAAATTGCTGTTTGCGGTGAAGATGGTTTTACGGTGGTTGATGCCGCACCTGCCAAACAAAATGTGCCCAAACATTCGTTGTTTGTTCCATCGTTTAAGTATGCGGGTGTGCAGGTGGCTGATTATTTGGAGAGCGGTAGTGAAATAACGGTTGATTACAACAAAGGGCAATTGCTTTTGGAGTGGGCGGCAACCCATCTGTTTGGACATAACAGGCAACTGGTGTACAAACTTGAAGGTGAAGATGCCGATTGGAACATCAGCAGTACGGGCAATAGTATCACCTATACTAATTTAGAGCCCGGCAGCTATGTGTTTAAAGCCTATCTTGTTGGGCAAGCTAACGAAAGTAATAGCGAGTTGTACCGCTTGCGGATAGTTATCAGTCCCCCGTTTTGGCTTACGTGGTGGTTTAAATCGGTTGTTGCGCTTGTTGTAGTGGGCTTAAGCGTGTATTTGATATACGGCTGGGTGGTGAGGCAACGACTGAAACAGGCTAAACTGAAGTCAGAAATCGATGCGCTCCGGGCTCAAATGAATCCGCATTTTATTTTTAATGCACTTAACTCAATACAGGCCTTTATTTATACTGAAAACAAGCTGCAAGCCAATGAGTACCTCGTGAAGTTTGCAAAATTGATGCGGTTGATTTTACAAAACTCACGGCAAGAATTGATTAGTGTTTTGCAAGAACAACAGTTTTTAAATTTATATATCGAAATGGAGGCATTACGTTTTGAGGGACGTTTTACCTACAATGTAATAGTTGATAAAGGTAGTGAGGGGTACAAAATACCTTCTATGCTGCTACAGCCGTTGGTTGAGAACGCTCTTAAGCATGGGACACAAGCGGGGGGAGACCCTTTACATGTTGAAGTTCATTTTTTTGAAAGAAACAAAGAGCTGGTGTGTGAAGTAACAGACAACGGCAGAGGATTTGCGGCCGATTACCAAAATGATAGTCCTAAAGCCTCATTAGGATTAACATTGGTACAGGAAAGACTAGATACCTTATCAAAATTGTATGGCAAAAAATATGATATTGTTGCCGGAAACAAAGAGGATTACGGATTGACAGGTAAAGGTGCTTTTGTAAGCGTTTTAATACCACAACATGATAAAAACACTATTAGTTGAAGATGAACTCCAAAGCAGGGAGTTTATAAAATCGTTGATTAGCGATACTGCGCCATTTATTGATTTGGTTGGCGAAACAGGACACGTGGATGAAGCTGTGGAACTAATAAACCAAACCAAACCGGGGTTGGTAATAATGGATATTCAGCTTTACGGACGTAGCGCATTTGATATTTTTAAATCAATTGGCGAAGTTGATTTTCAGGTAGTATTTATTACTGCGTTTGAACATTTTGCCATACCGGCCATCAAGCTTTCAGCGGTTGACTACATTTTAAAGCCAATAAGTCCGCTTGAGTTTAAAGAGGCTATGCAAAAGGTGCAACGCAATGCTGGTATTGAAGTTGTCGCCCCCACTGCGGCGGTTCAAAAACCGTCAACAAGCGTGCGGAGTAACAAGCTGGTTATTAGTGATTATAAGGAGATGCACATTTTAAAATATGAAGATGTGATTTATTTGGAGGGGGATGGAAATTATACTCACGCGGTATTAACAAGCGGCAAACGCATAACCTCTTCAAAACCTATTTCAGAGTATGAAGAGCAACTTGGTGCCGAAGGTTTTTTTAGAGTGCATAAATCCTATATTATTAATATGGCTAGGGTGGTTAAATATGTGAAGGGTCGTGGGGGTGAAGTAGTGATGGATAATGGGGATACCGTTTATGTATCAAGCCGCAAAAAAGACGATTTTTTAGCACTGCTGAATAATTAAAAAGGTGTGCCGCATGGCACACCTTAGTTATATAAAACAGAGATTATTTAGTAGCAGTTACTTTTTGGAAACGGGTTTGTAATTGAGTTCCGTTTTCAGCAGTTACCCTGCAAAAGTAAACGCCATCAGCAAGGTTGCTAATGTCAACATTAATCAGGTTGCCATTGGCTTCAGTGGTAAGCATAGTAGCAACAACCTGTCCGTTAACACCAATTACTTCAAGTGTTGATGTTGTTGCCAATGCATCGGTAAACTCAAGGGTTACTTTATTTCCGGCAGGGTTGGGGTACACTTTTACATCGGCTAATTGGTTTTTGTTTCCTTGTTCGTTCGGAACATTACCTTCTTCATTCGGCTGTGTTTTCAATTGCATGCAAGGGTTGAAAACATTGATATCAATGTTGTAAGCGGTCATTGCTATTTCACAAGTATTGTAAGTTGGGTTCAAAAACGTTTTAGATGAACCTTTATTAAGTGAGTAATCGTAGGCGTAAACAGGATGATAATTTCCTTGGCAATGAGGCATACCGGGTAATGAATCGTAATACAAAGGGTTTATTTTTTCAACGTATGGAGATGTGCTGCCGTGTGCCAAAATTTTACGACCGGTAGCATCGGTTTCAAGGTCGCGAGGAACAAGGTAAATGCCACCGGCAGCAGGAGTGTAATCGTCGCCTTGGTTTGTAGTTGCTCTTCCTGTACCGCTTTGGAAAACTTGACTTTCAATAGGGCGTGAAACACCATCATAGCTACAAAGCATAAACAAATCACTGTCGTTTTCAATGGTTAAATCTACACCACGCTCCCAATTAGTGTATTGATAATCAAACCTTGATTCAATTGGAGTTGAAAGCCAATTTGAATAGTTGTTGGTGTGAACATTGAACATTCCTTCAATTACAACATTAGAGGTACGTGATGTGAATTGTGAGCCGTTAAATTGGTCGTCAATCCTGTCAATCAATAACACATAGTCAGTGTTGGTAAAAATGGCTCCGCTGTCTTTTTTCAACGCAACACCCAGTTCAACCACGTCAGTATAGTTGCTAAACAAATTAACAGCAGTTACTTGAAAGTAAGATGCGCTGATAACTGTGGTACAACGGGCAAATAATATGTCGCCGGTATAATAAGCAACTCCATCGGGTACTGCAGTGGTTGGGGTTGTTACCACACCGCAAGCACCAATCAAAAACAACTCACCGTTAAGGTCAGCTTCAATTTTGTTGTAGTAACTGTTGGGGTACCTTGTTGTTCCTAATTGGGGAACAGTGATTGTACCTTCATTAATTTCACGGGCATTTACAATCGTAAGAGACGCATTGGCAGTCATTATAATTGCCTTTTTACGACTATTGGTATTGTCCCATTTATATCCGCACGCAACAAACCCGTCGGTAATTACAGCAACAGAGTTAAGTACCGTATAATCACCGTTTACGGTGTTTACATATTCTTTGTATTGGGTTGGCGTACCGCTGTTGTCCAGCTTCATTAGAAAAGAACCTTTTGAAGGGCAACCTTCAAAATAGCCGCAAACAATATACCCCCCGCTTATTTTCTTGATTTCTTTGGGAAAGTATTTTTTGTTGTCATCTAAAAAGTAAGGGTTTTCAGTTGATGGCATTATCAACTTGTTGATAATGGTGTTGGGCACATAATCAGACAAATGAGTAAAGTGCATCCTGGTGGCAGTGTTGCTGTTTGTTGGAGTGTTGCTAAGTGAACCTGCCGCTGGTCTGATATACCCTATTTGGGCAAGCCCGCTTTGCAGATCCATGTCAACTGTGTTAATAAGGTTATCGTCAGTAGAGAATTGTTCAATGCGTTTTTCGGCCACTCTGAAATTTTGTGCCTTTAGAACCACGCATGCAATAAGTAATAATACAACAAATGATAATTTTTTCATGCTATTAATTGTTAGTGCCTACTCTGTTTAGGCTTTTCGGCTACCGCCGCAAAGGCAATGCATTGCTTTGCGCTACTAAGTTGCCTAACAGTAGCTTGATATTTTTATTAGATTCAAATGTGTGTTATTATTTAGTACATACGTGTCAGTTTTTTGTACTAACGTTTATTTGGATTAATCATAATTATGTTATATTTTTTGATATTTAATTTCAATTAGTTGCTTGATATTATTGAGGGTTAAAATAAATGACTTGTTTTTTACAATTTTAAATTATTGATTTGTAATGCATTGTGAAATTTTATACAAAATATTTTAAACATGTAGTATAAACGGGCATCAGTTTTATAAATTTGATTGTCTTTGACAGACACATATTAAACTCACAATTCTTTGAAATGAAAAAAACATTACTTAGCTCTCGCCAAAGGGCCGGCTTAACCTTTGGCAGCAGGGGACTATTGTCTCCAAACACGTGGCGGAAATCTCTTTTCGCAGTAGCATTTATTATGGTTGCTTTATCAGGTTTTTCCCAGCTTAGCGGGGTAAAAACTGTAAACCCCTCGGGAAGTGGGGCAAACAACTACGTATCAGTTTCAGCGGCTGTTGCCGACCTTGTGGCTAAAGGCGTTAACGGTCCAGTACTTTTTCAGGTTGCAGCAGGTACATACAGCGGGCAGATAACAATACCCGCAATTACCGGTGCAAGCGCAACAAACACCATTACTTTTGATGGTGGTTTCGGCAATGCTAATACAAGAATTATCACTTTTGCAGCAACATCAACCACCGACGCTCACACGGTAAGGTTGAGTAGTACATCTTATGTTTCCCTAAAAAATCTTAGTATAAGAAATACCGGTACTACTGCCGGTTTAGGTGTGCATATATATGGTACTACAAACAACTGTTCAATAGTAAGTTGCCACATTGCTGTTGATAGTTCATCTACCAGTACAAACTTTAAGGCTATCCAGATGATTAACAATACACTTGTTACTGATGGTAGTTTGTGCGGTGGTACATCGGCTTCTACTTACAATATTGTAATTGACAGTAACGATATTGTGGGTGGTAACTTCTCGTACTATGGTACATCAAGTTACAGTACTACAACAGTTCCATTTATTTTGTTTATGCGCGCCAACAAGTTAAGGAAGGCGTACCAATCAGCCATTGGTATAAACAACTTGAACGGTTATCAAATCAACTACAACTTTATCGATATGCGTACTACCAATAATAGTAATTATGGTTTTTCGCATTGTAATGGTAGCACCAGCGGTAGCCAGTTGTATGAAATGATTGGTAACACTTTTGCCAATTGCGGACAATACGGGATATATACGCTTACCCGTAACAGCAATGGTGCAAGGGGTAGGATTTGGAACAACTTCTTTAGGGGCGATTGGCGTAGTACCAGTGCTAGGGCTATTTACATGGGTTACGACCGTAACTTTGATGTTTGGGCTAACACTGTTGTAATGCAAAACGACCTTACAAATACCGGTGCAGGTATTTATATTTACCCATCTAGTTACCCCAATGATGTAAGAAATAACAACATCATTATTTCGGGTGCTAATAGTAGTGGTTTAGCTTTGTATTCTGAAGGCGGATGTCTTAGCGGAGCTGACTACAACAACTATTACAAAGTAAACAATACCCCCGGCCAGTTTTTGAACGTAATTAACGGTTCAAACGTAACTAAGGCAAATTATAAGGGTTTTGGCGGTTTTGACGCTAACTCTTACAGTGAAGACCCTATGCTTACTTCAGCTACCGACCCTCGCCCAGGTTCAATATGCTTAAAAGGTGTTTACCAATCGGTATTGCCCAAAGACATAAACAACGTAACCCGTTTGAATCCTCCAACAGTTGGATGTGCTGAAAACGCAGGTGGCTTGAACGTAGATGCTGAGGTTAATGCCTTCTTGAGGCCTTCATTCCCTGTTAGTGCAGGCAGCAATGATGTTGAGGTTAAAATTAAGAACAAAGGTTTATTAACGCTAACATCGTTAAATGTATCGGTAACGATAGGTTCTACAACCAAAACAATTAACTGGACGGGTAGTTTAACTTCTTGTAATGAAGCTACTGTACTGTTTACAGGTTCTAACCAGTTTACAATTAACCCCGGTAAGAACACCGTTACGGCCTATATTGATAATCCTAACGCTTCTGTTGATCAAAATAAGAGCAACGATACAATAAGAACTAACTTCTGTACTCCGTTTAGCGCAGGTACTTATACAATTGACCCTGCCGGTTCAGGCCCCACCAACTACACAACTTTTGCTGAAGTTGCTGAAATATTGAATTGTGGTGGTATTACAGGTGCAGTTCAGTTTAATGTGGCAGCAGCTACATTTAATGAAAAACTGGATTTATTGTATGTAAAAGGTGCTTCAAAAGCCAACACTATTATATTTAATGGTGCAGGTATCGGTTCATCAATTCTACAACTTCCAGCAACAACCAATGCTGCAATTGTGAGCATAGCAGGTACTCCGCACGTTACAGTGCAAAACATGAGCCTACGCGCTACATCAAACACAAACGTTGCGGGTATTAAAATTGCTTCTCAATCAGATAGCGTTAAAATTCTTAAAAATAGTATTGAGTTTAGCGCGTTTAGCAACTTTACCACTTTTGGTGTTACGTTTGGTGATTACAACACAAATACCGCAGGTGCTGAGTCTGTTGGTTCATTGGTAGAAGGTAACAATTTTGTTAACTGCTACTATGGTGTTCAACTACGTAGTGCATCAACTACATCACGCAGCTCAAAAATCACTATCCGTAAAAACAACTTTACCGGCTTGTACGGTTATGGTGTGTATGTGAACTATGCAGCTGAAATTGATGTTGATATGAACAACTTCACTTTTGGTAACTTCGCTTCAAGCTACGGATACTACTCAAACTCTGGTGTTACCAACACAATTCGTAACAACAACTACAAAAACCTGGGTATTTATGGTATGTACATCATTAATGAAAACAACAACACTGTTATTTATAATAACATGTTCGCTGATTTCTTAACTACCAGCACAGGTACTTATGGCGGTATATACACCAGCAGCACTACAGGACTAAAAATTTACCACAACACTATATATTTTAACCCTCAAACTGTTGCAACAACAGGTAGCAGAGCTGCTTTAAACCTTAACTACTCAAACAATGCTGATATCAAAAACAACATTTTTGTGTATGCAGGTGCTAGTACAAGGGGTGTTGCGGTTTCTCGCACACAAAGTAATAACTGTACGTTTGAGAGCAACTTGTATTACTCTTCAGCTGATATTTACACTGAAGATTATACAACGTTCTACAAAAACCTAACTGACTGGCAAGCGTTTTACCCAACGCTGAACTTGAAATCGTTACAAGAACAGCCTGTATTTATTAATACAACTTACGGCTCAGTAAATGCACACTTGCAATCATCGTATGATGCTCCTTCAGGTGATTTGACCTTGGGTATCAATATTGATGTGGACGGTGATATTCGTTGCCCCGGTTCTATGACCATGGGTGCTGACCAATCATCATATCCTCAATTGGTTCCTGTTTCAACATTTGTAGTTGCCGACAGCGTTTATGCTGCCAGCGGTACTCGTATTGTAAACACAACCAAAGGCGAGCCTACAAAATACACCTACAGGTGGTATGTTGATGGTGTTTTAACTTCAACCACTCGTGATTTGGATTACCAATTTGCCGTTACAGGTAACTATGATGTGAAATTGGCGGTTGACGGTTGTTCAGGTTCAGACAGCTTAAACAAAACTGTATCTGTTATTCTTCCAACTTCTACTCCAAAATCTGATTTCGTTGCTACTCCTCAAATCGTTGATTTGTATGCAATGGTGAACCTTCGCGATAACTCTACTTTTGGTCCTACCATTTGGCAATGGACTGCTAGTCCTTCTAGCGATGCGTTCTTCTCTGATGATGCAGCTCAACATCCAACCATTTTCTTCGGAAAATCAGGTTTCTATGATGTGTGCTTGAACACTGAGAACGATTTGGGTGTAGGTAAAGACACTTGCAAAAGCTCATACATCTTTGTTAAAGAAGAATACTCAATGTGCGGAAGCAGCTCTAATCCTAAAACAACTGCCCGCTACGGTAAATTGTATGATGACGGTGGCCCATCAGGTAACTACGGAACTAACCGTAACTGTAACTATTTGATTAATCCTTGCGCTTCTTCAATCACATTGAAATTCTCTCAGTTTGCATTGGTAGCAGGCGAAACATTAAGGATTTATGACGGTGCCGATGCAACTGCGCCACTTATTGGTGCATACACAAGCACTTCGGGAATGCCCGGTGGATCTACCGGTTTGGTAGCTACTTCAGGCCAAATGTTTATCAACTGGGTAACTGATGCAACCACTCAAGCTGCCGGTTTTGCTGCTGAATGGACATCTGTAGCCGATAATACTCCTGCTCCTGTTGCTGATTTCAGCTTCCCTGATACTTTGTTTATTGATGAGGATATTAGGTTTACCAGCACATCAACCGGAACTAACCTTAGCTACTTATGGGATTTTGATCCTCCATTTGAAATTCCCGGTAATGAAGGTGGTGAGAAAAACTTTGATGTTTACTCATACGGAATTTCAGGTAACTACAACGTGAAACTGAAAGTAGTTAACTGTGCAGGTTCAAACTCAATTTCTAAATCTATTACTGTTCTTGATCCTATCACTGCGCCTGCAGTTGATTTTGTTGCCGATAAAACAATGGTAGCCGTAAATGCTTTGGTAACCTTTACCAACAACACTAAACACGGTCCTTTGAATTACAGGTGGGAATTTTCACCATCAACAGGTGTTAATGTTAAACCAAACAAAACCAGCAAAAACATTACCGCTAACTTCCTAGTACCGGGTGTATACACCGTTAAGTTGGTAGCAGGTAACAGCATAGGCAATGATAGCTTAATCAAAACTTCATACATTACTGTGTATGATTATTGCGACCCGGGTGTTGCTAGCGTTGATGGCAAAATTGGTATCAGCAACGTAACATTTGGTGCTATTAACAATACAACTACTTCAGGTGTTGCTAAATACACTAACTACATTAACCTTCCTCAGTTTGCTACTGTAACTAAAGGTGGTAAATATCCATTGAGCGTTTCACGCACAAACACAGTTGACGAAATGAACCGTAAGGTTTGGATTGACTGGAACATTGACGGTGATTTTGATGATTCACTTGAATTGGTTGCTTTTGAGGGTGCTAGCCGCAATGCAACTTTCAACACTATTGTTAAAGTTCCTGCAACTGCTTCAGAAGGATTTACTCGTATGCGTGTAGGTGTTAGCTACGGAAACGATGCTAACCATGCTTGCGGTTTGAACCGTGTTGGTGAGTTTGAAGATTACACTGTAAGCATTATCGGTGACGGTATTGCTCCGGTGATTACTTTGAACGGTGCTAACAAAGTTACTTTTGAACAATGGTACCAATACGTTGAGGCCGGCTTTACTGCAATGGATGACATTGACAGCAGCTTGACCAATGTGGTATCTGTAACCAGCAATGTTGACTCTACAACTGTAGGTATGTATCAAGTGAAGTATGAAGTTAGCGACGTAGCAGGTAACAAAACTATCGTAACACGCGATGTTGAAGTTACACCTGACGTAACTAATCCAGTACTTACTCTTACCGGTGCTTCAACCATCGACCACGATGTGAAAACTACTTATACTGATGCAGGTGCAACTGCAATGGATTACCTAAACCGTAACTTTACTTCATCAATTGTGGTAACTAACAATGTAAACGACCAAAAAGTGGGCGCTTATGTAGTTGCTTATGAAGTAACAGATTTGGCAGGTAACAAAGCGTTGATTAACCGTACAGTAAATGTTGTTGATCGTGTTGCTCCGATTATTGCTAAAGTAGGTGATACCGTATTTGTTGAAGTTAAATCGCCATATACCGAACCCGGTATCAGCGCAACTGATAACTATGATGCTTCTGTACCAGTAGTTTCAGGTACTGTAAACATTAACAAAACCGGTACTTATGTACTTAACTACACTGCAACTGATACTGCCGGAAATAGCAGCAACGAAAGCCGTATTGTGGTTGTACGTGATACACAAAAACCAGTTATTACCATCAATGGTTTAGATACTGTTATTGTGAATGTGTTTAGTAACTACAATGAGCTAGGTGCAACTGTTGCTGATAACTATTGTACTGGTTTAACAACAACTCCTTCTATAGTTGTAAACATTAACAAACTAGGTGATTACGTAGTGAACTATGATGTTACTGATTGTGAAGGTAATGTTGCTGTAACTAAAACCCGCGTAGTAAGGGTTGTTGACCGTGTAGCCCCAATATTGCAGCTGAAAGGTTTTGTTTCAACCAACAAAATCATGCGTTGGAAAACATATACTGACTCAGGTGTATCATACAGCGATAACTACTACAGCAATGCTGAATTGGCACCAAACCTTGTAGTTACATCAAACGTAAATACTTTGGCTGAAGGTATTTATGAATACTGCTATGATTTGACCGATCCATCGGGTAATATTGCACAACGCGTGTGCCGCACCGTTGAGGTAATTGCGAACACAACCGGCATTACTGAAGAGTATCTTGAGAATGCAGTTAATGTGTATCCTAACCCAACCCGTGGTGAGCTAAACGTAGCTGTTAAATTTGACCAAAACCGAGAAGTTAAAGTAACTGTTGTAAATTTGTTAGGCGAGGTTATTACTTCGATAACACCACAAACAGTGCTTGAGAATAACTTCAATATAGACATGAGTGCCTATGCATCCGGATTATATCTGGTACGAATTGAAGCAGATGGGATGGTACTTGTGAAAAAAGTGAACCTTGTTAAATAGGTTAATTAAGCCTCTTTCCTTTTTCAAAGCCCCGACGGGAGTCGGGGCTTTGTTATTTCTTAGCTAACTTGCAGGCATGGAACTGCAACTCTCTACCCCCGCACTTTTGTTCAGCACCATATCGCTGCTAATGCTGGCCTATACTAATCGTTTTTTGGCTGTAGCAAAGCTTATCCGTGAGCTGCACGATAAGTACACTGATAAGCCCAGTGAACACATCATACAGCAAATAACCAACCTAAGGCTGCGGCTTAATCTTATCCGCAATATGCAATTGTTAGGCGTTAGCAGTTTGCTGCTAAGCGTAGTATGTATGCTATTGTTGTTTGTAGACCAAGAGGGGTGGGCTAAAGTTGTATTTAGCATCAGCATGATAACCATGGTGGTTTCATTATCAATCAGCGTTTGGGAGATAACAATATCAGTTAAAGCACTAAAAATTGAGTTACATGATATTGAAGAGCGGAGTCGGACATTTTTAGAAAAATTATTTACCAAAGAATAAAGGCAATGCCTTGTAAGGGCAAGGGCCGGCTTCTATTTTCCACACCTGTTGAAACAAAAAGCCCTTGAAAACATATGGTTGGTTATAATTTAGTAGCGTGAAGATAGGCGCCGTTGATATAGGCTCAAATGCCATACGCTTACTTATCAGCAGGGTGATGCCTACCGAGAATGACGAGGTGCAGTTTAAAAAGGTAGAGTTCATCCGCATACCATTGAGGCTTGGAGACGATGTTTTTAAAACCGGTAAAATCGGTAAAGAAAAACAGGAACTTTTTGCAATGACCATGAACGCCTTTAAGTTGATACTTGATATACACCGCGTTCGTCATTATATGGTGTGTGCCACCAGTGCCATGAGAGAGGCAAAAAACGGCGAGATGCTGGTGCGCAAGGTGCAAAAGAAATACGATTTTAAGGTAGAAATAATTAGCGGCGATAGAGAGTCGGAGCTAATCTTAAAATCGGTGATGTCGTATTTTCCTGCCACGGGCAACTATGTAAACATTGATGTTGGCGGCGGAAGCACAGAAATAACCCTCATCAAAGAACATAAAGTAATCAATTCACGTTCGTTCCCAATAGGCTCAGTACGTCTTAAAGAAGGAAAAACCAATCCCGCGGTGTGGGATGAAATGAAGAGCTGGGTATTGCAAAACGCATCTATAAAAGATAATATTACTGCCATAGGTACAGGAGGAAACATTAATAAGCTTTACCAAATGGCGGTAGGCGAAACTAATGACCCGATGTCTGTTGACGTGCTTAGGAAACTGTATGCCGATATAAGCGCAATGAGCATTACTGACCGTATTTATAAATTACAACTGAATCCCGACCGTGCTGATGTGATTGACCATGCCGCTAAAA
This sequence comes from Bacteroidota bacterium, assembly GCA_008933805.1. Lineage (NCBI taxonomy): Bacteria > Pseudomonadati > Bacteroidota > Bacteroidota bacterium. Next base: position 83,135 of record WBUH01000008.1, on the reverse strand, counting down.
TATATTTGGCGGTAATGGAGTGGGCCGGTATTAACAATATCTATTCTCCCAATGCAGGGCTTAAAGACGGTATAATCTTAGAACTTTGGGATAAGTACAAAACAATTGTACGTTAAATTTCAAACATTTCTGTATTTTTACTAGTCTACCATAAAAGCTACGTTATTTAGTTTTTATTTATCTTGCCAATTATGATGAAGTACCAAAGAGCCCTGTGGCTGCTGTGTTTTGCCCTGTTTACAGTTATTTCAACAGCCCAAACCAATCATCCTCAACAAATAGATGGAGAGGTGTATCTTAAATACAAAAGCGAATATCCTATAGCAGGTTTATTGGTACAAACAGACGCTCCCTATGCGTTGTTACCCGGTTTTGATAAGGAGTTTTCAGAAAAATTTCAGATTTATAAAGCTCAAGCCTCATTTGGCAATGCAGATAGTAAGTTAAAGCAAACCATTAGGGTTTCTTTTAGAAATGCTAAAGATATCGGGACTTTAATTAAGGCATTAACCGCTAACCCTATGGTTGAGTATGCAGAACCAGTTCCGTTGAATGTTACAGGATATACACCTAATGATTTGGGAACCAATACTACCACCGGACAATGGGGGTTGTACAAGATAAAAGGCCGCGAGGCGTGGGATATTTCTAAAGGAGATTCTGCCATTACGGTTGCCGTTGTTGACGACGGGATGAATATTTTTCATAACGACCTGAACAATAACGTATGGCGTAATCCTAAAGAAATTGCAGGTAATAAGATTGACGATGATAATAACGGCTACGTAGATGATATTTTTGGATTTGATGTAGGCGATAAAGACCCTGATCCGTTTCACCCGAATACAAATTTTACGCACGGAACCCATGTTGGTGGTATTGCCGGTGCGGTAAGTAATAACCAGCTGGGTGTAGCATCAATTGGGTATAATATTTCGCTGATGGCTGTAAAATGTACCTTCAATGCACAATCAAATACTGCATCAATACCCATGGGGTATGAAGGCGTAACCTACGCAGCCAGTGCGGGTGCAGATATTATTAACTGCTCATGGAGTAGCGGTCAGCAAAGCCAAACAGCCCAAAACGTAATTGATTTTGCGGTATCAAAAGGGTCTATAGTAGTTGCTGCTGCCAGTAATGATGGTGTGGAGCAAATACGCTACCCCGCAGCATACGATGGGGTAATAGCCGTTGCCAGTACAGATATTAACGATAATAAATCAAGCTTTTCAAACTACGGTACTTGGGTAGATGTTTCAGCTCCAGGTAGCCGTATCCGCAGTACAATTGCAACAGGGTCTTATTCAACGTTTGACGGAACCTCAATGGCAACTCCCATGGTGGCCGGTTTGTTGGGTTTAATGAAATCACACAATCCCAACATGACTAATGCACAACTTGAGCAGTGCCTGATAAGCAGAGCAGAGCCAATAGATGCACTTAATCAAACCTTTGCCGGTAAAATTGGTAGTGGCCGTATTGATGCTGAAAAGTCGTTGCAATGTGCCGGTGCATTCCTAAATGCTGTTCCTAAGGCACAAATACAATCAGCAAGCACTACAGCTTGCCCTAATACGGTAGTTTCTTTCTTTGGTAGCTCTACCAAAGGCAGCGCTGAAAAATATACCTGGTATTTTCCCGGTGGAACGCCAGCTACCGATACTACTAAAAATCCTGTGGTTACTTACACAAATGTTGGCGACTATGATGTTGCTTTGGTGATAACCAATACAAACGGAAGTGATTCAATCAACCTAACTAATTACGTTTCTGTTTCTGCCTACGGTAATGAGGTTGTTTTTCAAGAAAATTTTGAATCGGGTAATTTAACAGGAATGGGTTTCACAACACTGAACCCCGATAATGGCGCTACGTGGGATGTAGTGAATGCAAATGCCTTAAAGGGCAGCAAACGTTCGCTACGTATGAACTTTTTTAACTATGCTACAATTGGTCAACGCGATGCATTAATAAGCCCTGTAATGAGCCTAAACGGCATAGCAAACAGCAGGCTTACCATGCAGCATGCATACCGTGCCCGTAATACTACTAAACGCGACTCGTTGTTGGTGTATGTATCAACCGATAGTGGACAAACATTCCCTTATTTAGTTGCTGCTTTTGCCGAGAACAACAGCTTTAGCTTTGCTACTCAAACTGCATCAACAGCTACATTTACTACTACTTTCTCATCTGATTGGTGCGTAGAAACTATTAAAGGAACATCATGTATTGATATCGACTTAAGCAATTTTGACGGTAAAGACGGGATTGTGTTTAAGCTAGAGGCTTATAACGATAATGGTAATAACTTATATATCGATAATATTAAAGTGGCGGGTAATTGCGCAAGGTTTAACACTAAAAAACCTGAAGCCGACTTTGCAAATAACGATACTACTTTTTGCCTTCCGGCAGATGTGAAGTTTACAGATATGAGCGTAAACTTCGGTACCTCTTATGAGTGGATTTTTGAAGGAGGAACTCCTGCTACATCTACACTTAAGAACCCACAAGTTAATTATTCAGTGTCAGGTACCTATGATGTAACCCTAATTGTTGGTAACAGTTTTGGTTACGATACCATTGAAATGAGGGATTACATTGTGGCTGCGGCAAACCCGGTTGTAACTGTATGGGCTGATACAACTAAACTGTGCAGGGGACAAAGTACCCGCATGTACGCAGCAGGCGCGAAAGATTATTTTTGGTATCCTGTATTCGCTCAAAATACAACGGTTGGTGATACAATTATTATTAACCCTCCTTCGAGCTTTACCTACAACGTAAGGGGTACATCTGTTGATGGGTGTACAGACGTGAAAACTATCTCAATCACTGTATATCCCGGTCCCGGTACGGTTAATATATTTAATAACAACATGGGGTCGTTATACACTAATAACAACACTCTTGGGGTAAAATACCAGTGGTTGCTTGAAGGTGTGGTACTCCCCGGCGATACAAGCAAAACCATTACACCTTCACCGTCAGCACCCGGTACATACTCATTGCGTGCAAGCGATAGTATTGGTTGCAAAGTGGTATCTAATGAGTATTATTTCAACCCATTATCAGTTATTAATGCAAGTGATAAGGGCATAAAAGTGTATCCTAACCCTGCTTCAGATGTGCTGTATGTTGAAACTGAGAATGGTGATGCTGAGATTAAGGTTTACAATATTTTGGGTGAGTGTGTGTTTGAGGATAAACTAATCGGAAAACGAGCTGAAATAACCACAAAAACGTTGAACGATGGTATATACTTTGTGAATGTACAATCCGGCAACCAGAATATTGTTTGGAAAGTAATTATAAATAATGAATGAAACGCCTTTTAAAGAATAGTATAATACTTCTATTTGTTTTAATAAGGCTTAATGGATTTGCTCAAATAGCAGATAGTAATTATCTTGATGGTGAAATATATTTAAAATATAAAGATGATTTCCCCGTAGATTTTTCACGGGAATTTGTTGAACCTCATACTCTTCCGGGGCTTAATATTGAAGTTACTACACAATTTGGTATTGTTGAGGCTCGGTTTTCATTTAATAAAGTGCAGTATCCTAAACTGCAAAAAACAGTGAGGCTAAAGTTTACAGCAATCAAAACTGCTGATAAACTGGTTGAATACTTTACATCTCAACCTTTTATTGAGTATGCTGAAAAAATACCAGCTTACCGCCCCACATATACCCCCAATGATTTAGGCTCTAATGCAGTAGGGGGGCAGTGGCATTTGTACACTATAAAGGCAAGGGAGGCATGGAATTATTCAAAAGGGGATAGCAATATTGTTGTTGCAGTTGTTGACCAAGAGTGTAATATCAACCATGCCGACCTAAGAAATAATATCTGGAAAAACCCCGGTGAAATTGCAAATAACAGTGTTGACGATGATAATAATGGTTACGTCGATGATGTAAGTGGGTGGGATGTATCGGATAACGACAATAATGTTATTACCACTAATACAACTTATTTAGACCATGGGACGCCTTGTGCCGGACTTGTTTCTGCTACAACTGATAATAGTAAGGGTGTTGCCTCTATTGGGTTTTTCGTCAAAGTTCTTCCTGTAAAGACTAGTCAAGACGGTCAAAAGGATGAATTTCTTCGTAACACAACCGAAGGAATTGTATATGCTGCGCTTATGGATGCTGATGTAATAAGCTGTTCTTTTGGGTCTTATGCATATTCACAAACAACTGTAAATGCTTTAAATTATGCCTTCTCTAAAAACTGTATAGTTGTTGCTAGTGCAGGAAATGACAATAATACTTTAACCCACTACCCTTCATCATATACAGGAGTGATTTCTGTTGCCGCATCAGATATTAGTGACAAAAAAGCGTCCTTTTCAAATTATGGTAGCCGTATTAATGTAACTGCCCCAGGTGTAGGGATGTACACTACTAAAACCGATGGAGGTTATTACAGTTTTGGTGGAACATCAGCAGCATGCCCGCTTACAGCAGGTTTGTTGGGTCTTATGAAAAGTTATAGACCTTTAATATCAAATACAGGTATGACAAGGTGCCTTATAAAATCGGCAGATAACATCGATCCTGTAAATTCAGGTTTTAAAGGCTTATTAGGAGGAGGTAGAATAAATGCAGAAAAGGCAATGCGTTGCATGGATTCAACAAGCAAGGCACCTCCTGAAATGTTTATTCAAGTTAGTGAATCTTCTTCATGTCCGAATAAAAAAATTAAGATAACAGCAGGTGCAGTAAATAAAAATGTAGATAGTGTGGTATGGCACCTTCCCAGTGCAATTATTTTATCACAAAGTGGATTTGATATTGAGGTGAAGTATCCTACTAGCGGTGTTTATAGTATTACGGTAACAGGATTTAATAGCTATGGATATGATTCTATATATCTTGAAGATTATTTATCAATAAATGCGGGGTATGTGAGTACACTCTATTATGAGGATTTTGAAGACTCTACAGCGTTCAATAACCTTACAATTGTCAATCCTGATAATAAAATAACTTGGATACAGGCAACAGCACCTACTACTGTGAATATGGGTAATAAAGCCATGAAAATGGATTTTTTTAACTACACAACATCCGGTGTAGGTGTAAGAGATGCTTTTATCTTACCACCTATTGATCTTTCCCGGTCATTGAAACCACAATTAACATTTAGCCACTCATATTCGGATTATTATTCATTATCAGAAGACAGTGTTATTGTTTATGGCTCACTTGATAGTGGCAAAACGTTTCCTTACAGGCTGCTAGCTGTTCATTGCCAATCTATGATTACTAGATCTACAGGTATTAGCTTCATACCTCAAAACAGCTCTGAATGGTGCTTTGGTTCCGGCCTTTCCTGTAATTCAGTAATTATGGATTCAGTTTTTGCAGGTAAAAACTATGCGCTTTTAAAATTTGAAGCTTATCACAAAGTAGGTAATAATTTATACATTGATAATATTAAGGTCTTTTCTAAATGTGGTGATGTGTTATTCGAGCCCCCTACATCAGATTTTAGTGTCTCCAAAACAGAAGTATGTGAAGGTAATAAAATTCAATTCAACAATAAAAGTCTCCTTGCAACCAATGGGTATCAATGGATATTTGAAGGAGGTGTGCCTAATATCGCAACATTAGAAAATCCGGAGGTCGAGTATCCCGTTTCAGGGGTTTATGATGTTACGCTTGTGGCAGCTAATCCATTAGGTTACGATACTTTAATTTTAAGAGATTACATCAATTGTATTGCTCCGCCTAAAATAATAGTTGACGATACCCAAAAATATGTTTGCCCTGGTGATAGTATACATTTTACTGCAACTGGAGCTGACTCTATTATTTGGTATAAGCATAATACAAAAACTAATGTATATGGTTCAGTGTTAGGTGATAGACCTGTACAAACTACCATCTATAGTGTAAAAGGGTATAATTCATTTGGTTGTTGGGATTCAATCGGGGTTAGAGGTGTTTATGTTCAGTTACCTCCTCCTGTTTTTATTTCTGTTTCCGGTAAAAAAATGACTGCTACCCATAACCCTGGTTTATTCTATTATTCTTGGTTTGTAAATGATTCCGATATGAACCTACATACTTCTACTATTGAGCCAAAGAAGACTGGGAATTATAAAGTGATTATTACAGATTCAGCAGGGTGTTCATCTGTTTCACAGCAGGTGTATTTTGATTACGTACAGTCTACAAAAGGGATAATTGGTGTTAATTCAGGTAAAATAAATATTTACCCAAACCCAACATCGGGTGAGGTTTACTTTGAAGGGCTTGAGAAAGGCATTGAAGCAAAAATTACCTTAACCGATATGATTGGCCGTAAGGTGCTTGAAACAATCATTACCACCAATACAATAAACGTTGATACCCTGCCTGCCGGATTGTACTTTATCTCGGTTGAGCAGAACAATACGCTTGTTTCGCAAAAACTTAGGGTTGAATAGAACTCATTGATATAATAAAAAAGCCCCGAGCATTGCTCGGGGCTTTTTTATTTATAGTTGTAGAGGCTTACACCCCTGCAAACTGGAAGTTGTATAGTTTTTCGTAGTACCCTTTGCCGTTCAGCAGTTCCTCGTGTGTACCGCTTTCTACAATCTGGCCTTTCTCAAGCACCAGTATTTCGTCGGCGTTTTGTATAGTACTTAAACGGTGGGCAATGGCTATGCTGGTGCGGCCTTTCATCAGTACCTCAATGGCGTGTTGTATCAACTCCTCGGTTTCAGAGTCAACAGAGCTGGTAGCCTCATCCAAAATAAGGATTTTGGGGTCGGCAGCCAGTGCACGGATAAACGAAATCATTTGACGTTGACCTACCGATAGCGAACTGCCACGTTCCATCACATTAAAATCATATCCTCCGGGCAGGCGTTGTATAAACTCTTCTGCACCAATTAGCTTGGCAGCTTCAATAATCTTTTCTTTGCTGATGTAATCGTCGTACAAACGAACATTATCGCTGATACTGCCCGAAAATAGGAACACATCCTGCAAAACTACCGCAACATTTGAGCGTAGCGAAGCCAACTGGTAATCGTTAACGTTTCGGTGGTCTACTAATATCTCGCCTTGATTAACCGTATAAAACTTATTGATAAGGTTTACAATCGATGATTTACCTGCGCCCGTTGCTCCTACTAAAGCAAGGGTTTTGCCTTCTTTTACTTTGAAAGACACATCGCGCAATACCCAATCTTCTTCATTATAGGCAAACCAAACGTTTTTAAACTCCACTTCACCTTTTAAGGTATCAGGCTTATAAGTTCCTTCGGGTTCCAATTGTGCTTTATCGTCAATCAGTTTAAATACCCTTTCGGCAGCCACCATACCCATTTGCAACGTATTAATACGGTCGGCCAATTGGCGTATGGGTCTGAAGAACTGGTTGATAAACACAATAAACGATACAATGATACCGTAGGTAATGTCACCACCAATTACTCCTTTTACACCGTACCACACTACCAAACCAGTAGCCAGCGCAGTGATAATCTCTACTACAGGAAAGAATACAGAGTAGTACATTACCGAGCGGATGTTGGCATCGCGGTGCATGGAGTTAATGCTTTTAAACCGTTTATATTCTTCACGTTCACGGTTAAAAATCTGCACAATTTGCATTCCCGTAATGTGTTCTTGAACAAACGCATTAAGGTTGGCAACGGCATTACGTACTTCTGTAAACGATGATTTTACTTTTTCTTTAAAGATATAAGCTGCTATAAGTAACAGGGGAAGTACCGAAAGACAAACCAGCGTAAGTTGCCAGTTGAGTGAGAACATAAAGTACAGTATCACCCCGATTTGTAATATATCACCGGCGATAACAATCAACCCTTCAGAAAACACATTTGAAAGTGATTCGATATCGCTTACGGTGCGGGTAACCATGGTACCCACAGGGGTGCGGTCGAAAAATTTAAGTTTCAGGCGGGTAACAAAGGCATATACTTTCAGGCGGAGGTCTTTGATAACTGCTTGGCCTAACCATGCTGTTACGTACGACTGCCAAAAGTTAATGGCAGTGTTTATAATCAGCAGGGCTATCATAAACAGTGTCATGTTTATCAAGCCTTCATAATCACCTTTTGCCACATCGTTATCCAGCACATCTTTAATAAGCTTGGTGCGGTATGGGCCTAGCCAAGCGCTTATAAGAGTAACAAAAATGGCAAGGTAAACCTGCTTTTTATAGGGGGCAGCTAACCCGAATATTCTGCGTATCAACGGCCAATCAAACATGCCGCTTTTTTGCTTTTTTGGGGGATTATTATCACTCATCTATCTTCTCAAAAGGGGTTAGGGTATAGTCGTAGCCTATACTTTTAAGGTATAAACCGTGTGCCGGTGCCGAAAATCCTGCTTCGGTACGTTTCTTACTTTGTATCACGGCCTCAAAACCTTGTATAGTCAGTTTGCCACTCCCAACATCAATAAGTGAGCCAACAATTGCCCGCACCATATTACGTAAAAAACGGTCGGCCTGTATAGTAAATACATGGCGGCTTTCGTGGATTTTCTGCCATTTTGCCTGCATTATTTTGCAGTTAAATGTATATACCTGTGTATGGGTTTTGCTAAAGCATTCAAAATCTATGTAGTCAAACAGCTTTTGCGCCGCAAGGTTCATGGCGTCGTAATCCAAAGGCCCGTAGCGGTAGTAACTGCGGTTTACTAAAAAAGGGTCGGGCTTGCTATGCATGTGGTATTCATACAAGCGGTAAGTGGCATCAAAACGGGTATTAAACTCATCGCTTACCTTGTAAGCAGCGTGTATGGCAATATCGTATGGTAAGATTTTGTTGAGCCTGAAAACAAATTTGGGAGGTAGGGGAGAGTGGTAGTCAAAATGGGCAAAGAACTGAAGGGCGTGCACACCGGTATCGGTTCTGCCGCAGCCAATAGTTTCAACGGGGTGGCTTAATAGTTTGGAAATAGCACTGTTTAATTCGGCTTGCACGCTATTTGCGTTTTGCTGAACTTGCCAACCGTGGTATCGGGTGCCGTCATAACTTAGTTCTACAACAAAACGCATGATAGGCTTAGCTCGTGTGGTCGGACACGATAACCCATTGCCCGTTTATTTTTTTGAATAATAAGGTGTAGTAGCCTTGAGCCGCTTTTACGCTGCCGCTTATCATCCACTTACCAACCACCATATAGGATTTGTTTTTGCCCGCAGGAGCCCCAACAGAATGAAAATTATCATCGGCCAGCGATTCTATTGATATAACCTCAAAAGCAAGAGTGCCCATGGTGGCTTTATCAGGGTATGATTTTTTGTAGTTATCATACACCTTTTGCCAGCCGTAGGTAATACCATTTTTGCTTACAAACTTCAACTTGTCCGATTTCCAGTAACCTGCCATAAAGCCGTCAATATCGCCGTTGTTCCAAGCAATCAGTTGCTTGTCCATCACCGCTTTTATATCAGTGCTGTCGCTTCCGCCATTAGCTTGCACGGCCAATGCAGCAAAAACAAGTAGTACCGGCAACAATGCCAGTTTTATTATTTTACTTAATGAAGCTCTGTTTATCATATTGCCGTAAGTTACTTAATATTACGTTGTTTCTTAATGGTTTCGTATGCTTCTGTAAGTTGCTGGAACTTTTCTTTAGCACCTGTTACCACTTCCTCGCCTAAATGAGCCACTTTATCGGGGTGGTATTTCAGTGCCATTTTTCGGTAGGCCTTTTTCACCTCTTCGTCAGTAGCTTCCTCGTCTATTTCAAGCACTTTGTAGGCACTTCCGGTATCCTGCAAAAACATTGCCGTTACTGATTGAAAATCTTGAAGGCTGATGCCCAAATACCCTGCAATTTGTTGCAAAAGGTTAAGCTCTGATAACTCTATTTTACCGTCGGCATAGGCAATACCTACTAAAAAATGCAGCAGTTGCAAACGGGCTGCATGAATCATGTTGGCTTTTATTTGCACACAAACGTCGCGTAACGAGTAGGGTTGGTCGATGGTTTCACGCAGCACTATCATCAACTCTCCGGTCTTTTCAGGGCCGTAGGTTCGTTTAAAAAAGTCCTTAATGTAATTAAGTTCCGATTTTAACTTTTGGCCGTCGGCTTTCATCACTGCACCGGCCAGTACAACCAAGGTCAACGCAAAGTCGCCCGGTTGCGAGCGACCTTCTTGCCTGTTTATTTCGTCAATATCAATTTCAGAAACATCAAACATCGATCCTACAACAAACCCCACAATACCCCCAATAGGGCCTCCAAGTACCCATCCTAATCCGCCGCCTACCCATTTGCCGAATCTTGTAGCCATACAGTGTGTTTAGTTTGCCGTTAATGTAGTTTTATTAATGATGTCAAGTACCGCATCGCGGTTGTTCACGTCAACATTATTATTAATAATGGTAGCCAATATTTTATCGTTAACTGCACCTTGCTCCAATGCTTTGCGGTAAGGGGTGGTTGTAAAGGTTACCAACTCATACTGCGATTTGAAAACATCGGGGTACAATTCAGTTAAATCATGTTCCACTTGTTTCTTGCGCAAAAAGTCGGGATGTCCCACTAAGTCGCGCATTTCAACAAAGTTTTGCAAAGCAAGGTCTGCAATTGCATCCGCATTGGTTTTACGTAGTTCCTGATAATTCCCGAACACCTTCGCCCAATCAGTGCCAAAGTTCTCTATACACTCATCCATTACCACACAATCTTCAAAACTGCAATTCATGCCTTGGCCGTAGAATGGAACCACAGCGTGGGCTGCATCGCCCATCAATGCAATTTTGTCTTCGCGAACCCAAGGGAAACACCTTACGGTTACCAGTGACGATGTGGGGTTGGTGGCAAAATCTTCCAACAAACCGGGCATCATTGAAACCGCATCAGGGAATTGGTTGTTAAAGAATGCCGCTACAGCATCGGGGTTGTTAAGTGTTTTAAAGTTGTATTCGCCACCCTCAAATGGTAAGAAGAGAGTGCAAGTAAAATCGCCCGCAGGGTTAGGTAGTGCAATCATCATAAAGCTGCTGCGAGGCCAGATGTGCAAGGCGTTTTTCTCAATCAAAAATTTGCCGCCCTCACCTGCAGGTATGGAAAGCTCTTTATATCCATGCTTTAAGTAGTCTTGCGAGTAGTTAAAGCGGTCGGTAATTTGCAGTCGGCCCCTTGTAGCTGCAAAAGCACCATCGGTGCCTAGTATGCGGTCGGCTTTATATTGAACGGTGCTTCCGTTTTCATCAACAAAGGTCGAGGTGCCGTTTTCAATATCAACGTCCACGCAACGGTGGTTAAAATACAAGGTGATATTAGGGTATTCATCGGCCAGTTCAAGCAATTTTATGTTCAACCTGCCGCGTGATACTGAATAAATGGCTTGCCCTTCTTTTCCGTAAGGTTGGTAGCTTAGTTTACCCTCAATGCTGTGCATCATACGTCCATACATTGGGATACCGTCAGAAAGTATTTCATCAGCCAATCCTACTTTTTCAAGGGCTTTTATGCCTCTGTTGGATAGCGCAAGGTTAATTGACTTTCCTGCCGAGATGCGGTTGCTGCGTAAATCAGGACGACGTTCGAACACATGAACATCAAAGCCCCGTTTAGCTAGATATACTGCCATTAATGAGCCTGAAAGCCCCCCGCCAATTATATGTATTCTTTCCATAACCAAAATGTATGGGGCAAATTTACATTTGCCGGTGGGTTAAAAAAATTATGCTGCGTTATTAAATAATCATTAACTTAGTACTTTAAATCAGTAGGCATTTTTTTAAAATAGGTAGGATAAATGTATCGTAAGTACGGTAAAAGTATTGTTTTACTGCTTGTATTAGTATGGGCAGCGCAAGCTGGCTTTTGCCAAAACCAAACCAGCAGGTTTGGAAATATATGGTACTTTGGAGAAGTCGGTCTTGATTTTAACTGCAATCCGCCCCGTGTTTTACGCGGCGAAAGTAAAATTACCCCTTGGGTAGTTGGCTCATCTGCCCTAAGTGATGAATGCGGTGATTTACGTTTTTATTGTAACGGTGACACTATCTGGGATTTTGCCCACAACTTTATAGTAGGTCCTGCTATTCCTTTGCATGGTTCGCGACAGTCTACCCAATCTTCAGTAATTCTTCCTCACCCTCAAGACCCGAAAAAATTCTTTTTCTTTACTGTTGATGGGGATGAAGTAAACAATTTTAACGGGCTTAGTTATACTGAGCTTGAAATTGGCGGAAACCCTATATTTCCTGTAGCTAACCAAGTATTGGTGCGCGGTACTAATGAAATGGTAACTGCTTGCAGTGATGGTAATGGGGGATATTGGGTGGTTACTAAACTGAAGGGCAAAGACGAATTCCGTTCTTACCATGTTACTAATACAGGCGTTGATACAAGTGCCGTTAGAAGCACTGCCGGTGGTACAGCTTCTGAAAGCGGGCAGCTCAAGTTTTCACCTGACGGTCGGTTTTTAGCTATAACCCGTCCATTGCAACTGTTTAAGTTTGATATTGCTACCGGTGTTGTTAAAAACTTTTCACTCAGTTTGGGGGTTTCTTCAACAGGTTTTCCTTGGTTAGATGACGGTACCGGTGTTGAATTTTCACCAAGCGGCAATTTCTTATATACCAACAATTTTAATAATGGGGCTACACCCGGTGAGGAAGGTGTATATCAATTTGATTTGCGCAGCGATGATGAGATGATAATCCGCGCTACACCATTGCGCGTCTCTGCACCATCAACCGTTCTTAAAGGTGGTTTACAATTAGGACCCGATGGTAAAATTTACATTATTGAAGGAGCATCAGTTGATAAACTGTCTATCATTCACCGTCCGGAATATTTGGGTACTGATGCTGATTTTGAATATCAATTCATCAACCTTCGATTAACAAGTCCGGGTACATACTTTCCTAACTTTAACCAAAGTTGGTTTTATGAGCCCGCGTTGTTTTTTGTAAATGGCGGATGTAATAGAGATACCACGTATTTAGAATTAAATGATAAGTTGTGGTATTCGTTGGCGGACAGTAACGATATCGATTCTGTGCGGTGGACGATTGAAGACCCCGTTTCAGGAACACATACTGCAATGGGTTTCACCATACCGCATTACTACGATCAATTCGGGTGTTTTAATGTAACCATTGAAGCGTTTTCGCATAAGTTGGGCGGTTCGGTTATCCGTAAGCGATTGGCACGTATCAGCCAGATGCCAACCACTGAACTGGGCCCGCGCGATACTACGTTGTGTGTTAGTCCAAGACAACTTTTTAGAACGGTTGCCACTTTTGATAACCCGTTTTCAGAATACGTTTGGTATTATAAAACCTTTGCCGATGTGGCGGCGGGTATCCCAGACTTGGGACTTAATCCTATTAGCATGGGGCCTGATATTACCCCGAAAGTTGAAGGACGTTTTTGGGTAGTTAAAACCTTTAAGTGTTGCACAAACTCTGATACGATTGATATTCACCACGACTCAATAATACCCTTCTTTAAAGTGAATGACGGGTTGCAATGTGAGCGGAATAACTCTTACGAATTTACCAACCTATCTACCCCTACGTTTAAAAAGACTTCGTGGAAGTTTGGCGATGCAACTGCTGATACAGGTAAAATTGTTACTAAAAAATACAATGCTATCGGGTCTTATACCGTAGAAATGTCCACTGAAAGCCAGTTTGGTTGCAAAACTAAAATTTCGCGTATCATGTTGGTGGTAAAACACCCTGTGGCCAAGTTTAGTGTTGATACTAATCAGCTTTGCTTTAAGGGGAACGTGTTTAAATTTAAAGACTCCTCAACGATAGAGTTTGGTAACGGTAGCATACAAAAATGGACTTTTGATTTGGGCGATAGTACTTCAACCAATCAGAAACAGTTTACCAAAAGCTATGCTAAACCGGGAACCTATACGGTGATGTTGGCTATAAATTCTTCGCAGGATTGTAAAGATACGGCCTATAAACAGCTGAAAGTATTCTCTCAACCCGTAGCAGGTTTCTCCATTGATGATACCAGCCAGTGTAAACTGGGTAATGTGTTTACGTTCGCAGATACTTCCTCCTCGTCGATAGATTCGATAAACTATCGTTGGTGGACGTATGGTGATGCCACTCCGCCTGCAAACCGAACGGGAATGCCTTTGCAACATAACCGATCGTATAATACGGTCGACTCGTTTAGGGTGAAGTTAAAAATAGGAGCGGGGCTAAATTGCTACGATAGCATGACGCGTTATGTGCATGTGCACGGCGACCCGTTTGTTGATTTTGCCATTCCAACACCTACACAGTGTTTAGAGGGCAACTTGTATAATTTTGACGATACCACTTTTGTTGAAAAGGGCAGTGTGCAAACTTACCTGTGGGATTTTGGCGATAGTTCGCCCATTAGCAATACAGGAATAGGTAAAAGCTACGCCAAGTATGGAAGTTATAATGTGAAGCTAAGGGTAATTAGTAATAATGGTTGTACCGATTCGGTTTCAAAGGGAATATTATTGCATCCCATGCCCGAGGCGGCATTTACAGTAAATCCAACCGTTTCTTGTTTCAAAAACCACTCGTTTTCGTTTTCAGGCGCAGCTTCATTTGTGCCCGTAGGAACAATTACAGGTTACTTGTGGGATTTTGACGATGCAACAACATCAACGGTTCAAAATCCGCCGGCCAAGGTTTATACAAAAGATACGGCTCATGAGGTGAAACTGATTATCACTTCTGATAAAAACTGCGTTGATACCGCCAAGCAAACAGTTAATTTTTACCCTACTCCCGTAGCAGTGATAAAGGTTGATAACCTTATCCAATGCCTTGAAGAGAACGTGTTTTATTACAAAGGCGATAGTTCAACAGCAGGCACAGGAACGATAACAGAATACTTGTGGAATTTGGGCGACGGTACTATTGAGGATGTTCCCAACCCTGCGGGTAAATTCTACATCAAATCGGACACGTTTGATGTGAATCTGAAGGTAACTACGGCTGACGGTTGCACGGATACAGCCTCGGTGCAAGTACAAGTGAGGCCTTCACCCACTGCTAACTTCTCGGTAGCGCCAACTTGTTTGTTCCATCAATCAATGTTTAAAGATTTAAGCTCAAGCAATCCGGGTAATATCATTTCATGGAACTGGAACTTAGGTGATGGAACGCTTACTAATGATACCAATCCGATACATACCTACGATAATACCGGAGCATATACGGTGACATTGAGTGTTGAATCTAACTACGGATGCCGCTCATCAGTAACCAAAATAAATGAGGCTGTGGTAAAAGGCTTGCCACAAGCTAAATTTGGAATGGCTAAAATTGATTACGACGATAAAAACACTACTGTACAGTTTATTGATTCATCCATTGATGTGAATTTCTGGGATTGGGATTTTGGAAACGGACTTATCAGTAATCAACAAAATCCATTAATTGTTTTTGATGATACAGCCTCATTACCTGTGCGGTTTATTGTGAGCAATGCCGAAGGCTGCTTTGATACGCTTTACCGAAGTGTATTTGTGGCACCTGATTTTTATTTCCACGTACCTAGCGCATTTACGCCTAATAAAGACGAACATAACCGCACATTTGGCGGAGAAGGAACCCGTTATTATAAAGAGTATTATTTAAGAATTTATAATCGTTGGGGGCAACAGGTGTTTGAATCTAATAATTCTCAAGAACGTTGGGACGGTACAACAAACGGAGAAGCTTGCCCCGTTGGATTGTACACATACGTATATCGTTTGCTGGATGTATTTGGCCAGTATCATAACTACAACGGCTCTTTAATGCTTATCCGTTAGTAGAAAAAGTAATTTCTTCCCCGTATTTTATACGAAACGGGTGCGTAAAGTCGCGCTTATTATTATCTTTGATGTTATGGCATTACACACAGGCAACCTTTCTTTTACCAGATAAATCTAAGTACAGAAAGGGGCCATGAACATACAGCAAGGAATCAGGGGTTTACTGCTGGCACTCTTCCTATTGGGTGCTTGTTCCCTTTTTGCCCAGCATGGCGGCGGTACACTTACCAATAATTTTGCAAATACATGGTTGTTTGGCGGTGTAGGCTTAGACTTTAACTGTTCTCCCCCCAACGTTATAAAAGAAGGTAAAATAACCACATGGGTTGAAGGACCTTCTACCATTAGTGATGAGTGTGGTAACCTACAGTTTTATTGCAACGGCGATAGTATTTGGAACTCACTGCATAACTCTGTAAACGGGGGCGGCGTGTTTCCGATGGTAGGTTCAAGGCAGGCAACCCAATCGTCACTTATCCTTCCTAACCTGCAAAATCCCGGTACTTTTTATTTTTTCACTGTAGATGGGGATGAGGTAAACAACTACAATGGTTTAAGCTATACTGAATTTTCGTTCAATGCTCCCGGTGGCCCCGGTTATGTTGTGAGCAACAAAGTACTGGTGCGTTATGCCAACGAAATGGTAACTGCTTGCAACGATGGAAATGGCGGGTATTGGGTTGTTACTAAGGTTAAAGGAAACGCTGAGTTCAGAGCATATCACGTTACCAGTTTAGGTGTAGATACCAACGCAGTAATTAGCCCAGTAGGTTCTACAAAAAGCGAAACCGGGCAAATGAAATTTTCTCCCGATGGCCGCTATTTGGCTATTTCGCGCCCACTGCAATTATTTAAGTTTAACCCAACAACAGGAGTAATTAACAGCTACTTGGGAGATATGGAAAATGGCTGGCTGGATGACGGTAATACCGTTGAGTTTTCACCCAGTGGCCGCTTTTTATATACCAACAACTACAATGGCGGAACTGCCCCTGCCGAAGAAGGTGTTTATCAGTACGATTTATCACTTGACCCCGCAGTTATTGCCAAATTGCCTCTTAAAGTAACCGGTCCTACTATGAAACCTAAGGGCGGTATGCAATTAGGGCCTGATGGTAAAATATATGTTATTGACGGGGAAACTGTAGACAAGTTATCTGTAATCCAACGTCCTGAAAAATCAGGTACTGACTGTGATTACCAACATCAAATAATTAATCTTAATCTATCATCACCGGGTAAGAATTTCCCCAACTTTAACCAAAGCTGGTTTCTTGACCCTGATATGTACATTGCTGATAAGCGTTGTCATGCCGATACCACGGTGTTGAACATGAACCCAGAGCGGTGGAGCATTTTGGCCGAAGGAAAGAAAATAGATTCTTTTAAATGGAAAATCACAGATCCCAACGGCGGAAATCAGGTAGGCACCGGCAACACTATCAAGCATTATTATCCTCAACACGGATGTTTTAGGGTTGAAATGATTGCTTATTCTTCTGAATTAGGGAAGGCTGTTGTGCGTGAAGATTTAGTAAAAATAAATGTTACGCCTACTACCAACATGGGGCCTAAAGACACTGCTCTTTGCAAGCAACCCCGCAGAATATTTTTGAACGTAGCCACTGCCGATAACCCCGGCTCTACCTTTATATGGTATTATAAATCGTTTCCGGATGTAAACAGCGGCAAGCCCGATTTAGGCATAAACCCCTTGGATCTTGCTCCCAACATTATGGCAGAAACAGAGGGTAGGTATTGGGTGATAAAAACCTTTAAGTGTTGTTCTATGACTGACACTATTGATGTTTATCACGACTCGATTATACCCATGTTCAGGCTGAACGACGGTTTGCAATGCGAGCGCGATAACCAATACGTGTTTACCAACCTTTCTACCCCTGCATACAAGAGCACTACTTGGGATTTTGGTGATGGGACAAAGGGTTTTACCAATATTGGGGTTAAACATTATAACAATGCAGCATCGTATACGCCCGTGATGACGGTTGTGAGTGAGAAAGGTTGTAAAGCAACAATGTCAAGGGTTATTCTGGTGGTTAAACATCCGGTGGCCAAATTTATTGTTGATACGTTGCAGCAGTGCTTTGAGGGCAACATATTTAATGTTAAAGACACTTCATACATCGACTACGGACAAGGAGGTATAGTAAGTAAGTTGTTTAATAAAGGGTTGGGTCCCAATGACACTACACGGAAAACACAATTTGCTATCAGTTATCCCAAAGCGGGCACCTATACTATTTCGCTGGCGTTAAACTCCAGTCAGGATTGTAAAGATACCATGTACCAGCAAGTACGGGTGTTTGCCAAGCCAAAAGCGGGCTTTACCATTAATGATGATAATCAATGTCTTTCGGCTAATAAGTTTGAGTACACGGATACGTCTTTCACCCCGCTGGATTCAATAAACTACCGGGGGTGGATGTTTACAGATACCTTGCCGCCCGAAGACCGAACGGCTTTACCACTAAATAATTTCAGAACCTATGCCACGGTTGATTCTTTTAAAGTTCAATTGAAGGTGGGCACAGGACCGGGTTGTTTCGATAGCACTATTAAATACGTGCATGTTCACGGCGACCCCTATGTAGATTTTAAAGCCAACGATAGCGACCAATGCTTGTTTGGCAATACCTATAATTTTAAAGATACTACTTACACTGAAAAGGGTTTTGTACAAACCTATTTGTGGAATTTTGGCGATAATACTGCCATTGGAAATACCGGCATGGGTAAAAAATATGCCAACTACGGTTCATATAAAGTACAGTTGAGGGTAATAACCAATAAAGGTTGTACAGACTCAACAAGTAGGGATGTGATTGTATATCCGATGCCAAAGGCTGATTTTGCTATTGCCCAGCCTGAGATGTGCTTTAAAAACCACGGGTTTACGTTCTCGGCAGCACCTTCGTTTGTGCCTACGGGTTCAGTATATAGTTATGATTGGGATTTTGGCGATGGAGCAACATCAACACTTAAAGAACCCCCGATTAAAAACTATTCTAAAGACAGTGCCTATAAAATAAAACTGATTGTTGTTTCTGATAAGTCTTGTGGTGATACAGTAACCAAACAGGTTCGCTTTTATCCTACGCCTACTGCCAAGGCAAAAATTAACAGACCAATGCAGTGTCTTGACGGAAACTCATTTAATTTCAGAGGGGATAGTTCAGTTGCGGGTGCAGGCGTAATTAGCCAATATTTGTGGGAATATGGTGATGGAACCATCGGCATGAATAATTTTCCTGAAGCGAAAATTTATGCATATCCGGATACATTTAATGTAAAACTGAAAATTACTACCGATAAGGGATGTACAGATACAGCCTCGGTAAATGTAATTGTGTTGCCTTCTCCAACCGTTAACTTCTCGGTAGAACCTACCTGTCTTTTTGAGCCCTCGAAGTTTAAAAACAAAAGCACTGCCCACCCCGGTAAAATTGTAAACTATAACTGGACATTGGGAGACGGTACCTCATCAGGTGATTCAACCCCAAGCCATACGTATGCCAATACAGGCGCCTATACCATTTCGTTAAGTGTAGAATCGAGCTACGGTTGCCGTGCTACAGTAACCAAGGTAAACGAGGCTATTGTAAAGGCGCTGCCTCAAGCGTTGTTCGGGCACGAGAAGGTAGATTTTGATGAAAAAAATACGACCATTCAGTTTATAGATTCATCGTACGATGTTGACCAATGGTTTTGGGATTTTGGTAACGGTATGGTGAGCAATCAATCCGATCCTTTGATAGTGTTTAGTGATACGGCAACTCTGCCTATCAGGCTTGTTGTTACCAATACAGAGGGTTGTTTTGATACCATTCGTAAAACTTTGTTTGTAGCCCCCGACTTTTTCTTCCATATTCCTAATGCCTTTACACCGAATGATGATGGCAATAACCCCGAGTTTGGCGGTGAGGGTACAAGGTATTACAAAGAGTACAGCCTAAGGATTTTTAACCGTTGGGGACAACTGGTGTTTGAATCAGATTCACCACTAAAACGTTGGGATGGCAAGTACAAGGGTGAACCTTGTGAAGATGAAGCCTATACCTATGTTTATGCCTTGCGTGATGTGTTTGGTTTTTACCACAATTACTCAGGTGTAGTTCATTTGCTGCGTTAATTAGCGGCAATTCTGTTTTTTAAGCTTTTCAAGCTCGTCTCCGTATTGTTTCGTGAAACCCATTGTTAGCCCCAAATTAATGCTTTGGCAGGCTTCTGCTTTCTGTTTTTGGGCTATTTGCACTAGGGCAAGGTTGCGGTATGCAAAACTGTTGTTTGCATCCAATTGTAGTGAGTGGTAAATATCACTCATAGCAGTTGGGTATTCTTTTAGCAAATAATGGCAATACCCTTTATTGCTCCATGCATACGCATAGGTTGAGTCAATTTTTAAGGCACTGTTAAAATCAGCCAATGCCTCTTGTGTTTTATTCTGCTGTATTTTACAATAACCGCGCACGTTGTAATAGGGCGCTTTGTTGGGCATTAAACGTATTAATACACTTGCATCAATCACAGCATCATTAAATCGTTGCTTCTTAAACAACATATCGCAACGAAGTTTATACAAGTCGGCAGAATCTTGATGGTAATTAATAGCCGTATAAAGGGTAGCGATGCAAGAATCAATTTCGCCGATGTCTTTCAGCAACCTGCATTTAGCGTGCAAGGCTTGATAGTAATCGGGCTTCAACCCTAACGATTGTTCATAGTATCGAAGGGCGGCTCCAAAATCCTTTTTTAACGTATAAGTACTTCCGATGGAAAGAAACGCTCTAGGGTCTAACGGATTAAGGTTTTTGGCCTTCATAAAGTCTTGCAAAGCACTATCTAAGGAGTTTATATGCAAAAGGGCAATGCCTCTTTCGTGTACATAATCGTAATTATCGGGAGCCTTTTTAACAGCAATGGTATAATCGGCAATAGCCTCGGCATAGTTGCCGATAAAACGGTGGGCATTGGCACGGTAATAATAGGCGGTTGAAGTATCGGCCAATTGCAGGGCAGCACCGGCACTTTGTATCGCACTGGTGTATTGGCTGTTTTGTATAAGGGCTAATGTTTTTTGTAAGGAGGCGTGTATATTCTGGTTGTCGGCCAATAATACAGAGTCGTACACCCCAACGGCGGCAGATAGTTCACCTACTGCCAGTAAACTATCCCCTCTTTTTAAAAGGTCGGTAACTTTAACGGTTGAATTTTTTGATGTGCAACCTATTCCTAAAATAAGGATAACAATACTATATGCTATCTTTTTCATCTACTGCAAAAGTAGGATGTATTAGCAGGCATTAAAAGCAGATTGTATAAAACAAAAAAAGCAGCCCTCACAGGCTGCTTTTAGAAGTAAATTTATTACCAAGAGAGAGTAACTTCTTTGGTACAATAGTATTTTGCATTTGAACCAAACTCTTGGATGGTTGCAACGTAGCGTTTCGTGTCTTTTCCATGGAATTTTGTTCTAAACTGAATAGTGCAGGCAGTATCGTTAGAATTTATATCCACTGGAGAATTCCAACCTATACTGTACACGGGGTTCTCTTCAAAAATAGCGCACGAAGCATAATTTTTGAAGTTCGTATTATCACACCTTTTAATTCTAAATGTAATCCTACCTTCTAACGAATCAATGTCGACTACTTGTAGTTTAAAATGATTTGTAATATAGTCGGTGTATAGGTTTTCATTAAACTCAGTTAAGTCTCTAATCGCTTTGGGGTAATCACACCCTGTAAAAATGCCGATATCAGGGACTGATTTTATCGATCCTTTGGGGGCTTGTCCTGTAAATTTTAGTGTATAAGTTTTGGTGTCTGAAGGATCAGTGCCCGTCACGGCAAGAATAGCAGTATATGTTTTGTTTTTTGTGGGCGTAAAACGTAGTTTAATACTGAACTTTTTATTTTGTTGTATTTTAACAGGGAAGGTGGGTTTCCCATTTTCAAATGAAAAAGCGTTTTCATCATTTTGAGAAAAATCTACATCATTGATCGTTATCTCCGATGTCCCATCATTAACAAGGTCTATAGTAAAAGTATCTGATTGCCCAACACTCACCGAGCCATTGCTCTTTCCCGAAATTGCAACTAAGTTTTTATTCGTTGTTGGTACTTGAAAGTCTTCAAGATTGCAAGAGTTTAAAAAAGCCAATGTGCCAATAGCAGACAGCAAGGTGAATTTGATAGTTCTCATAATACAAAACAATTTAACCAAAATTAATATTTTTTTAAGTAATACCCTATTAATTGATTAAAAGTGTTTTACAAATAAAAAAAGGCAGCCTTCACAGGCTGCCTTAAAGAGTATTTGGTAGTTAATGTTAATTCACAATTTTCCAGCGTCGCACTACATCGGCAGCATAAAAGAAGCCTAATGCCCCACCTTTAATGTTTGTAGGCGGGTTAGCAGGAGGAGCCTGAAACGGACCCGGTGCACCGCTGTTTAGCATGGATAGTGCATACAAATAATTGTAGGCATAAACATCTATAGAGCGGAAATAAAGCATTACCGAATCACCTTTTTGAGGGCGGAAGAAGGGTAACTCAAATGCACTACGTTTGTTTAGTTCAATGTCAGCATTATCAAACAATACATCGCCTTCTTCAAGAGTGTCGTTTTTGCCGTATTTAAACCAGTAATTTTTTACAGGGGCTTGGTCATAAGTTCCCCAGAAAGTAATGGCGTATCCTTCGTCTAAAAAGCCTTCTTTGGGTTTAAACACATGCTCTAAGGTGTCATCAACACTAAACATAGGTTCAAGCTTAGAAGTTGAAGTATATTCTTTACCGTCAATTACCACCTTAAGATGGTATGTAGAGTTTTTTACGCCCACATAACCCGCAGCAGGTTTGTAAACGCCGTTTGCAGTGTGGTTAAAAATAACAGGAGTACCGTTATCTTTTGTAACCTCAACCACAGCAGTTGTTATGGCAGGAGGTTTTCCGTTTGAGTTATAAGGGGCTGTGTAGCTCAGCTGAATGTATGAACTGTCGGTTTCAGTAGTAACCCTGCCTTCAACCACAGGTTTTTGGCCTGCAAATGATAAGTCAAGGTCTATTTTTTCTTCGCAAGCACTAAAAACAATAGCAAGTGCAAGGGTATATATAATCTTTTTCATCGCTAAGTTTAGAATTTAAAGTTGTAGGTAACTGATGGGATAATGCCGAACAAATAGGTGCGGTAAACGCCTCTTTGGCCGTTATCATCGTTTTTAAACGAAAGCGAGAACCAGTTTTTGCGGTTATAAACGTTGTATATTGAGAATACCCAGTTGCTTTCGTTTTTATATTTTTTATCGGGGTTCTTTTTACGGTTCAGCGTTACCGATAAATCTAAACGGTGGTAAGGGGCAAGGCGGAAACTATTGCGGTCGCTGTAGTGCTCTACTTCTTGTCCGTTCACTATATAGTAACCAACAGGCACAGTGGCAGCTTCGCCGCTGGCATACACAAAGTTGGCACCAAAGCTAAGACGGTCGTTAAGGTCATAAGTAGCTACCACGGTTGCATAGTGCCTTCTGTCAAACCTAAAGGCATACCAGTCGCCGTTATTTATACCTTCGGCTTTACGTTGGCTGCGGCTAAGGGTATAACTAACCCAACCGTTAAGGCGGCCTTGTTGTTTACGTACCAATACCTCTAAACCATACGAACGTCCGCGGCCTTGTACCAATTGACTTTCGATTGGTTCAGTAAAATCAAGTTCGGCGTTATCAATTACCTCTACAGTATTCCTCATGTCTTTATAATACACCTCAGCTGATGCTTCCAGCTTGTTGTTCATAAAGTTGCGGAAATATCCCACGGCTACTTGGCCGGCACGTTGTGGTTTTATGTAAGGATTGCTGGGCACCCAAAATTCTTGTCCGGTACTTGCAGTAGTATTTTGTACCAAGTGCAGGTATTGGAACATACGGTTGTACGATAGTTTTACCGAGCTGGTAGCATCTAAACGGTAGGCAGCATTAAGGCGTGGCTCAAAACCGGCATACGTGTTATAAAATTCACCGGCAGCATAGTTAGTGGTATCGCTAATCAGCAGCATTGAAGAAATGCGCACACCGGGGTTAGCAGGGTCAACATAAGTAGGAGTACCGTTTGAGTAGGTAAACTCCCTGCCACCGCCTACGTTTGAGAATACTGAGATACGGCCACCGTATTCAACATTTAAACGGGTGTTTACATCGGTCTTGTGGCTAATGTAGTAGGCTTGCTCAAATGCACGTTTACGGGGCAATGCCGCAGCCGAGATAATTGAAGTTGAAGTAATAGGTTCTGTTTCGCCCGGTCTAAACTCGTGGAAGGTATTGAACAAACCGAAACGTACAGTACTTTTTGGGGTGATGTAGTAGGTAAAATCCGACTTTAACCCCAAATCGTTAATGTAGTTATTACGCTCAAGGTTTAGGTTGGGCGAGATATTGAATTGAAGGTTGTAGTTGTAACGACTGGCAATAAAGCTGGTGTTCATAAACATTTTACTGTTGATGATGCGGTTCCAGCGCACAGTACCCGTGCTATTACCCCAGCCGAACCCAAAAAACGAGCCGATACCCAACACATCTTTACCGGTATAGAAAGAAAGGAACAAACGGTCTTTTTTGCTAAGCGTAAAGTTCATTTTAGCATTCAAATCGCCAAAGTAGGCTTTGGCGTTTTTTGTTTGTTCTGAAAGGGGGAAAAACAAATCGAAATAGCTGCGGCGTGCCGAAACTATAAACGAGTGCTGGTCTTTTTTTATAGGGCCTTCAATAGTTAAACGAGAAGATAAAACACCAATACCGCCATAAGCGCTATAGGTTTTGTTGTTGCCTTCTTTCATCCTTACATCCATCACACTGGCAAGACGGCCACCAAACTGAGCAGGTGTGCCTCCTTTATATATTTCAAAATCTTTTATGGCATCACCATTAAATACCGAAAAGAATCCGATAACGTGCGAAGGGTTATAAACCACAGCTTCGTCAAGTTGTACAAGGTTGTGGTCGATGTTACCACCGCGAACAATGGTTAAAGTGCTTCCGTCTCCGGCAGCCTGAACGCCGGGCAATAGCTGAGCTACTTTGATAATGTCGGTTTCACCCAACAATAACGGAACTTTTTTAGCGGTTTTAACATCCAGTGTAACGGCGCTCATTTTGTTTTCGCTGATGTTTTTGTCAGCCTTTTCGCCGGTTACAACAACCTCTTCTACTTGAAGAGTGTTTTCGGCCAACTCAATGTTAATTGTTTTGTTGGCATCAAGGTCAATCTCAACAGATTTTGAGGTGTAGCCCGTGTAGCTGAAAATCAGTTTGTACTTTCCTTTAACAAGGCTTAGGGAGTAGAATCCGTATTCGTTTGAGGCGGCACCGTTTGTGGTGCCATCGGCCAATACGGTAGCGCCGATTAGTTCTTCGCCGTTGGCGGCGTCTTTAATTGTTCCGCTAATGGTAAAGCGTGATTGGGCTTTGAGTCCCGCCGCTGTACAAAAGAGTAAGAACAATAGGAATAGTTTTTTCATAGTTTTGTTAGAATGCGCCGCGAAACTATGAATTGGTTCATTGGGTTGGGTTAACATATTATTTCAACTGTTCATTTTTCTCGATGAAGGCACTTTTGTAAACCATCAAGTGTTTGCTTTGTTTGGGATTATTTTTAAAAAATCAGCAATCACCCTCATAGTACAACTAAGTGCCTCTATACCCCTATGTGCTTTTGTATTATTTTTTGCATTTTTATAAGGCTTTCTATTAACGTTTGAAAAGGAAAAGCTGTATTCGCAGAAACTTTTTAGTTTGCCTTATTGTCTTTTATGTAAATTTTGGAAATGATAATAGGAGTAGCAGGGCCGTACAGCGCACCTACAGCAGAAGAACGACAAGCAAATCTTGACCGTATGAACGAGGCGGCAGCCCGTTTGCTCGAAATGGGGCATATTCCTTTAATAGGAGTAAATGCTGCTTTACCCGTTATTGCCAAAACTACCCTCGAGGATACTTACAAGGGGATAATGGATATATCGCTGGCGGTAATTGATAAATGCGAGGCGTTGTTATTACTGGCCGAAAGCCCCGGGGCTAACCGCGAACGCGATTTGGTATTGGCAAAGGGTTTGCCTGTGTATTATTCGCTAAGTGAAATACGATAGTCATCCCGAGCTAGTTTCGGGATCTCATTAGTACATATCGTGAATAGTAAGTAAGATGCTGAAACAAGTTCAGCATGACTGTTTTCGTCATACTTTCCACCCCCTGCCCCCGCCTGCGGGGGACATTGAACTGTGACGAGTATTAATATTCGTAAAGATTGTGAAGAAAGTCTGCATCCTAATGTCCTACTTGAGAGGAGGATTCAGGAGGAGGAATATCGCCGACATCCCGAACTAGTTTCGGGATCTCATTAGTACATATCATGAATAGTGAGTACGATGCTGAAACAAGTTCAGCATGACTTAGGATTAGGCAAATGCTTTGGTAAGCAGTTCTTCTTGCTCCTTAGCGTGTATTTTAGCCATACCGGTAGCTGGTGATGCGCTTGATTTGCGGGCAATTACCTTCCAGTCAAAGTTTTCGTCGTAGCGTAGTGTAAACAAATACGCGCCTTGGTTTTTTGGTTCTTCTTGTACCCAAACCACTTCGGCGTTTTTGTATTTGGCACGTACTTCGGCAATCTCTTTTTCGGGGAAAGGATACAATTGCTCCACACGAACAATAGCTACATCTTCGCGTTTCAACTCCTCGCGACGGTTCAATAGTTCGTAATAGATTTTACCGCTGCATAGCAACACACGTTTCACGTTTGCTGCATTGGTTTTCGCGTCATCTATCACCGGCATAAAACTACCTTTGGTAAAGTCTTCCAACGTGCTTACGCATTGTGGGTGACGCAGCAAGCTCTTCGGAGTCATTATCACCAGCGGAGTGCGGAAATTACGCAACATCTGGCGGCGGAACAGGTGGAACAAGTTGGCAGGGGTGGTGCAATACGCTACTTGCATATTGTTGTTTGCACACAATTGCAGGTAACGCTCCAAACGGGCCGAAGAGTGCTCAGGGCCTTGGCCTTCGTAACCGTGAGGAAGCAATAATACTAGACCGCTGTAGGTTTTCCACTTGGCCTCGGCACTGCTTAGGTATTGGTCGATGATAATTTGGGCACCGTTGCTAAAATCACCAAACTGAGCTTCCCAAAGGGTTAACGTGTTGGGTGTAGCCATTGAGTAGCCGTATTCAAAACCCATTACAGCATACTCACTCAATAACGAGTTGTATATCTGTAGTTTGGGTTTGCCTTCGCCAATATTATTAAGCGGGGTATATTCTTTTTCAGCGTGTTCTTGGTCGGTACCGCTAAATTCAGGGTCTTCTTTAATTACCGCATGACGGTGGCTAAACGTACCGCGTTCGCAGTCTTGGCCGCTCATACGCACGGGGTAGCCTTCGTTCAATAGAGTAGCATAAGCCATTAACTCACCCATTGCCCAATCGTAGTTGTTGTTTTTAATCATGTTTTTACGATCGGTAAACAACTTGGCTACTTTTTGGAATGCTTTAAAATCAGCAGGTATGTCTGTGATTTTTTCGGCCAATTCCAAAAACAGTTTTTCATCTACTTTGGTTTCGGGGTTGCGTTTGGCGTCTTCAGCATTCACACTGGTATAGCCATCCCATACATTTTTAATAAAGTTAAATGCACGGGTGGGCTCTTCAGCTTTAGCCATTTCCAGTTTCTCCTGCAATTCCTTGCGGAAATTCTGTTCCATTTCTTTGGCAAGTTCGGCCTCAATGCTGCCGGCTGCCAATAGTTTTTCTACGTATATCTCACGTGGATTGGCGTGTTTGCCAATGGCTTTGTATAGTAAAGGTTGGGTAAAACGGGGTTCGTCGCCCTCGTTGTGGCCGTATTTACGATAGCCCAACAAATCAATGTAAACGTCGGTATTAAATTTCTGCCTGAACTCTAGTGCCAATTGCACGGTGTAAACTACTGCTTCTACATCATCAGCGTTTACGTGGAATACTGGGCAAAGGGTAACTTTAGCCACATCGGTACAATAAGTACTTGTACGTCCGTCGGTGTAGTTAGTAGTAAAACCAATTTGGTTGTTGGCTGCAATGTGTACGGTTCCACCTACGCTGTAGGCTTCTAATCCGGCCATCTGACCTACTTCATACACTATACCCTGTCCTGATAGCGATGCATCGCCGTGTATCAAAATAGGGATGATTTTATCAACGTCGCTGTTGTGCTTATAATCAAGTTTAGCGCGGGTAATACCTTCAACAACGGGGTTAACTGTTTCTAAGTGCGATGGATTGGGCGAAAGACTGATGTGAGCATTTTTACCGCCACGGGTAGTAATGTTGCTCGAAAAACCTAAGTGGTATTTCACGTCGCCTTCAAACAGCGCTTCTTCGTAAGCTTTACCTTCAAATTCTTTGAATATATCGCTATACGATTTGCCTAAAATGTTGGCAAGTACATTCAAACGGCCACGGTGAGCCATGCCTATCACAAATTCTTCGGCTTCTTTTTCAGAACCGTATTGGATAATGGTATCCAACGCAGGGATAAGGGTCTCAAGTCCCTCAAGCGAGAAACGTTTTTGGCCTACAAATTTGGTGTGCAAAAAGTTCTCAAAAATCACGGCTTTGTTCAGCTTGTCTAGCACATGGCGTTTCTCGTCAATGTGTAGTTTAGGCTGGTTTTTGCCGCTTTCCATTTTCTTTTGCAACCATTCTACCTTTTCAGGGTGACGAATGTACACAAACTCCGCACCTATGCTTTGGCAATAGGTAGCCTCAAGGTGGCTTATAATATCACGTAGCTTGGCAGGTCCCAAGCCAATTTCAACACCCGCATTAAAGGTCTTATCAAGGTCTTTTTCGTCGAGGTTGAAGTTTTTAATATCAAGGGTAGGCGCGTGCTTACGGCGGTCGCGCACAGGGTTGGTTTTGGTGAACAAGTGCCCGCGGGTACGGTATCCTTTAATAAGGTTCAGTACGTTTATCTCTTTCAGCACATCTTCTGATACGGGTTGTGATGATGAACTGCCGTTGCTGCGGCCTTGCCCTACATCAAACCCCTCAAAAAATTTCTTCCAACCAAAGTCCACCGATTCGGGGTTGGCGGCATATTGTTTATACAAATCGTCGATAACGCTCACATCGGCGTTGCTGAGGTACGAATGTTCAACCATGATTTTTGTTGCAGTAAAAAACGCTGCAAAGGTAGCAAACTAAAGTTGTTTTTAGAAGGCTATTACGCCTTTTAGATATATTTAGCAGCAATTACCAACGCTGCAAACACAGCCGACAATATGTAATGGGTAATAGTAATGTTGAAACGCTTACGTACCGCAGGAGAGAAAATTGCCATAAACCCTACAAGACAAAGCAATAGCATAATGGCAGCTAAGGCATAGATGCCGGCACCGCCTTCTTTGCCATTATCACCCGCTGCAAATGATAGTGAGGCAATAATTACCACTAAAAACAATACTTGCATGGCTGCTTGCATCGCCCAACCAATTTTTGAGTTGAAAAGGAACAATATGGCTCCTAAAAGTGAAAGCAGGATAAAAGTAATTTCAAACGATTTGGCGGCTAATACTCCTTGCAAACCATTATTGTATGCCTCGGGGTGGGCGTTGTACATGGAAATGTCTCTTGCTATCGTGGTGATTAGCAAAACGCCGTACAGGCCTGTAATCACTGCCATTACTTTAGCGATAATAATCCATGCTTTGTGGTTCATAGGGAGGGTAGTTTGGTCAAGATTATTTGAGTAGTATTTTCTACTCTTAACGAAAAGTATTAGTAGCAATTTTTTATCATTGGATTTGGCATATATGGGGTTATCATGTATTGCTTTTCTCTGTATTTGAATCTTGTGTTTATTAGCATATCAACCTTGGGGCCTATATCCCGTTTATATATTTCTATATTTGAGACAAAATAAAGTTTTATATCCTTGTATTCAATATTAAGTATTTTGAAGCGATTTTGGATAAAATCATTCAAACAGGTCTTGAATTTCTCAGTTAAATTCTCGAGTTCGAAGTTGCTAGAAGTTTGAATGTTTTTTAATTCTGCTATTGTTAATCCCCAACCATTATCCTTACATTTTCTGATTATTATACAATCTGCAGATGGGGGTGGTACTGCAAAGTTTTTTGTGTTATAATAATTGTCAGGTTTCAATATGATATAATCATTCCTGTCAATTTTTTTATCAATTGTAACACAAACCCCATTCTCGCAGCATTCACAGACGATTATTTTTGATAATTCAGGATCCGTTTCAATCTTATTCAGCATTGTCTTGATTTTGTAATATAGTCATTCTTTCTTTATATAATTCAACTGAAATGTCTTGAAAATTATCGTCTTGAATCCCTTCGTCAGTGACCGTCATCTCTTTATTTTGATAGGTGCCATTTATGCCTTGTACTAAGTGATAAGTACATATTTTTTCGACATTTATTTCTTTTTTCAAAATTATATTGTTTAACTTATTAAACATATAATTGCTATGAGATGTTATAAATATTTTAAGCTTATGACCAATCAATCGTGAGAATAAATCCATAAGTTTGACTTGGACTTCAGGATGGAGGTGTGCCTCAGGCTCTTCTATGAATATGACATCATAACCTCTTTTATGTCTATTGCTTCTTCTGATCAAACCTCCAGTGGTCGAGTAAAATTCGTCATAAAAGAAAGGGTCTTTAGATTGGGTTGACTCAAATTTATGATTTAAGATGTGTTTAAAATATAAAACCAGAGGTGAAAGCTCAGCGACCATAGAGGACGACTCGGATAAATTTAATTCAAGTTTAAGATTATTTGGAGCATAAGTTATTTTTTTAGTTTTTTCATTGTAGTTTACTTTGCCTTTCAAAATGTCATTTTGTAAATAATCAATAATTGGATTAAATTCTTCGTTGATGAATGTTTTATCCAAAGTTGAGAGATCAATAAAGTAATCCGCTAATGGTTCTGTAAGTGATGGGAGTTCAATGGTTTTGTTTTGTATGAAGAATCTGTTTTGAGTGAGTTCAGCAATAATTGGTGTAAATGCATTTAATGCTTGATAAAGACCAGATCTTGAGGCTGGTAAATAGTATATGTCTCTAATATCAGAATCTAATTCTGATAAAGACTGATTCACATAATTGATTGAGTATTGAGCAAATGAAGCCGAGAATTCTGTTTCATTTGGTTCGCCAAATACTTTTTTATCAATAGTTTTGAGAGAAAATTTTGTAGAAATAGTTTTTTTCTCAAGAACTTTTAATTCAAAATTTTTATGAAAATATTTTAGTGTGATTTTATCAGCAGAATTATCTTGTGAAATAATTATTTTCTGAAAATCATTAATCTCAATTGTTATTGTAAAAGGGTTATTAGAGTATCTGTTTTGTAAGTTTGATAATGATGTAAATGTGTTAAAAAGAGAGTTTTGCATCCCATCCAAAAAGATGTCTTCTAAATATTTATTAACCCCACTTATAAATCCATCTGTAATATTTACTTCTTTGTTTTTTTTCTCTTTCTTGATAGTTTTAATAGCCTCAGTAGCCAATATGTGAAATGGGCTTTTTTCTAGTTCGCCTCTATAAAAAATTTGTCTTAGCGAAATGGATTTATTTTTTAAATTTTTTAATAGGCAGTATATCGTGTAAGTTGCGTAAGATTTTCCAATAGAATTCTTCCCATATATTAAATGCAAGTCATTGTTTAAATCAAATTCTAGAAATTCTATCGGCCCAAAGTTTTTAAGGATAATTTTCATAATCAAGTTATAAATAATTTTAAGGCTTCAAGTTGCCATACATTCTTGGGAAGGGAATGCTTTCGCGTACGTGGGGCAGTTTACATACCCAGGTTACAATACGCTCCAAGCCTAAGCCAAAGCCTGCGTGGGGTACGCTCCCATAGCGTCGCAAGTCCAAGTACCACTCAAATGCTTCCATAGGTAGTTGGTGTTCTTCAATTTTTGCGGTTAACATTTCAAGGTTGGTTTCACGTTCGCCACCACCCACAATCTCACCGTATCCTTCGGGGGCAAGTACATCCACACCGCGGGCAAAACGTTCGTTCTCAGGGTCGCGTTTCAAATAAAACGCTTTCACCTCGTGCGGCCAGTTATATACCATAATGGGCACATCAAACAGGCGGGTGATTACCGTTTCGTCGCTACCACCAAAATCGTTGCCGTATTCAAAGTTTTTAGCGCTGGCAATCCATTGGGGTATGTTGCGTTGGTCTTCTTCCAAATCTTTCAACTCACCTTTCAGTTGGTCAATTTTACTTTGGTTAAAGCCAATTTCACCCTTCTTCATACCGGGTGTTTTTATTTTCTCTTCGCGTTCTTCAATTTCTTTTTCAACCTCTGCAATGCGGGTTTGTACTTTTAGTAATTCGTCTTCCAACGATTTAATGCTGTTCACCCCGTTCACATCCTGCTCGCCTTTAATAATCCTCACCGCCTCATCGTAGGTAAGTCGGGGGAAAGGTTTCGCAATGTTTTCAAGCATGGCAGTTTCCCTGCCCACCATTTCCAACTCGGTTTTGCAGTTGTTCAGCACATCGGTAACTATCGACCTTAAGAAATCTTCGATAAGGTCCATGTTATCAAAAATGTCGTAAAAAGCCATTTCAGGCTCAATCATCCAAAACTCGGCAAGGTGTCGGCGTGTTTTCGATTTTTCAGCCCTAAAGGTGGGGCCAAACGTATAAATCTTACCCAAAGCCATTGCCATAGCCTCACCATACAACTGTCCGCTTTGCGAAAGGTAAGCCGGATCGCCGAAGAAATCGGTTTCAAACAAGTTGGTGGTGCCTTCGCTGGCGTTGGCCGTAAACAAAGGCGCATCCATTTGCACAAAATCGTTGCGTTGGAAAAAATTATGGATGGAGTAAATAAGTTGGTTCCTTATTTTCATAATGGCCCACTGGCGGTTACTGCGCAACCACAAGTGGCGTTTGTCCATTAAAAACTCCACCCCGTGTTCTTTTTTGGCTATAGGATAGTCTTGGGTAATTTGGATAATGTTTAAATTATTTACCTGAAGCTCGTAACCGCCCACTTGGCGGTCGTCTTTCAATACTTTTCCTGTAATTGTAAGAGAACTTTCTAAGGTAAGCGAGCGTGCATTTTCAAACACTTCTTCGCTCACGGTTTCTGCGCTTACTACGCACTGGCACAGGCCTGTACCGTCGCGCAGAATCACAAAAACCAATCCTTTACCTTCGCGTTTGTTACTTACCCATCCTTTTAGGGTCACTTCCTGCCCTTCGTGGGCACTCAAATCCTTGATATACATTCGTTTTATACTTCGTCGTTTCTTCTTTGGCAAAAATAGCACTAATTTTGGGCAAAATTTTTGTCATTGTTCGGATTATAAAGATGCTGAAACAACAACTTTCGCAAAAATTACTTCAGAAATTATCTCCGCAGCAGATACAATTTATCAAGCTGCTGCAACTTAGCACGCAAGATTTTGAGCAGCGTGTAGAGCAGGAGATGATTGAAAACCCCGCGCTAGAGAACGGGAAGGACGCCGACGATGCCGATTTTAATCAAACCGAAACTGAAAATACCAAGGAGGATGACTTTGAGGATATTGACAGCGAGGTAGAAAAAGAGGATGTGTTTGACGACGGCGATTTGTTTGACCTTGACGATTACATGGGGGGCGATAGTGACGGCGACGGGTTCCATTTGTATGAGGAAAGCGGCAGTGACGATGAACGTAAGGAATTGCCAATAGCCAGCACCAGTTCTTTCCACGAGCAATTGCTTGAACAAATACAGGCCAGTATGCACGATGAGCACGAGGCTGTGCTTGCCGAGCAAATTATTGGCAGCATTGAAGAAGACGGATATTTGCGCCGACCTCTAGGGGCGATTGTGAACGATTTGGCCTTCTCGATGAATGTGGAAACTACTGTTGAGGAGCTTGAGAAGGTACTTCACAAAATACAATCATTAGAACCTGCAGGTATTGCTGCACGCACTTTACAGGAGTGTTTGTTGTTGCAATTAAAACGCAAAGACAAAGTGCTTCATCCTGAGGTTACTTTGGCTATCCGCATTATCAACGACTTTTTTGAAGATTTTACCAAGAAGCATTACGAAAAGATGCTTCGCCAATTAAAGGTGAAGGATGAGGATTTTAGGGAGGCGGTAACACTTATTACCAAGCTTAATCCTAAGCCCGGTGATAGCGGCACCAACATAAAAACCCAATACATAGTACCCGACTTTATTATTGTTGACACCGATAGCAAACTTGAGATTGTACTGAACAGTCGGAACGCTCCTGACTTGAGGGTGAGCCGCACGTATTTGGATACGCTGAAAAGCTACGACCGTAACCAAAGCAATAATAAGCAGATTAAAGAAACCGTGCAGTTTATTAAGCAAAAACTGGATGGGGCTAAGTGGTTTATCGACTCGATAAAGCAACGCCAGAATACTTTATTGCTTACTATGAATGCCATACTGAAATATCAGTATGATTATTTTTTAACGGGAGACGAAACCAAACTAAAGCCGATGATATTAAAAGATATTGCGGACGAAGTGGGTTTAGACGTTTCAACCGTTTCGAGGGTGGCAAACAGCAAATATGTGCAAACCGATTTCGGGATTATATCGCTTAAATTTTTCTTCTCAGAAGGGATTACTACTGACGACGGAGAAGAGGTGAGTAACCGCGAAGTGAAGAAAATATTACAGGATGCGATTGAAGGCGAGGATAAAAACAAACCCCTGCCCGATGAGCGTTTGATGGAAATATTGAAAGAAAAGGGCTACAACATAGCCCGCCGCACAGTAGCCAAATACCGTGAACAACTGAATATACCTGTTGCCCGTTTGCGCAAACAGATATAACTGCTATTTTTCTTTGTCAAAGTGTTTTATCATTGCGAAAGCATAGGTTGCTTTTGTAAATGACACAACCCTCATACATTAAGGAGCTCGACGGGCTTAGAGCAATTGCCATATTATTAGTTTTGGTGTGGCATTACTTCTTAGGCCAAACCACCCCTGATACCATTACCCCTGAAGTGTGGCTGGGGCTATCATGGACATGGAGCGGCGTTGATTTGTTTTTTGTGTTATCGGGGTTTTTAATTACCCGCATCCTTCTCAATTTTAAGGGCAGCCCCAATTATTTCAAAACCTTTTATGCACGGCGGTTGCTGCGTATTTTCCCTCCTTATTATTTGTTGTTGATAGTGTATGTGTTGCTGGTTGCCGCAGGCATCACCCGCTATATCCCTGCGTTGCTCAGTAGCCCCATTCCCATATACTCGTACTTTTTATACATCCAAAACATATACATGGTTTGGGATGGTTTTGGTGCAGGTTGGATGAGTGTTACATGGTCGCTGGCGGTAGAAGAGCAATTTTATTTGTTATTCCCGCTGGTAATTTATTACGTCAACAGTCGCCATTTACCCAAAATATTTATAGTAGGCATACTGCTTGCCCCCATATTCAGGGCGTGCATTGGTAGTTACGGGGCCTATGTGCTATTACCCAGCCGTATGGATGCGCTACTGGCAGGGGCATTGATAGCGTACTATTATGCAAGCGGGCACATTACCCGTTTACTCACTCAACACCGCCGATTTTTGTGGTTGTTTACCCTGCTTATGTTTTTGGTAATGATAGTCTCGTTGTTTAAAGACAACGGAAACCGTACAGGGGGTATTCTCAGCCATACAACTTACTTGTTGCTGTATTCATCGCTGTTGGTTACAATATTGGTGAACGAAGGCACAAGCACTACCCGGTTTTTTACCAATAAGGTATTGGGCTACATTGGTAAAATATCCTACTCGGTGTATTTATTTCACCAAATCTTCATCATGGCGTTTTACCCGTTGTTTTTAAATGAACATATTCCGTGGTTGCGCAATGTACAATCCGTATGGGTAACACTGGCCGCGCTGGCTGCTACGTTTGTTTCGGCTTCCTTGTCGTACTACCTGATTGAAAGACCCCTACAGAAATACGGCAGAAAGTTTAATTATTAAGGCTAACGTTATCTATACTGTAAGGAAATAAATACCCCTGCTTAACGTTTGTAAATGATTGCTTTTGGGGCTTACCAAGCAGCAAAAAAAACAGCATACAACTGTCTTAATTGTAACCTGTAAGAGAAAGAATACTCTAGCCCACTTTACAGCCATATCAAGGAAAATATTTTCCAGGCATGAGTGTTTGTCCACAATACTATCCACCACATTTTCGACGAAAAACAATGCACATACGATTGTGGAAATACACTGCGTTTAATCAACGTACTTTGATACTACATTTTGCTTAAGGCTACATGACAAAATACCTATACAGTTTTATTTTTCTACTGGTTTCGTTATCGGTAACTGCCTCTAAAACAGCGGAAGAAGAGCGTAGTTACGATGAGCGTACCCATGTGGTGCAGCCTAAACAAACCCTGTATAAAATATCCCGACAGTATGGTATTTCGGTAGCAGCAATCAAAAAAACTAACAAGCTGCAAAACGATGTAATCAGTGCCGGAGCCCGTTTAACCATAAAAATCCCTAAAGACAATGATATTTTTCAGGTACACATTGTAAGGGTGTCCGAAGATTTAGACGGTATTTCTGAAAAATACCTGCTTCCGTCAAGCATTTTGTTGAAATACAATGATTTGGATGATAATGTGGTGTTTCCCGGCCAACGCATTTTCATTAAAATTGATAAAATAAACACTAAATACACGTACACGGGCGATGAAGATGCTCCTTTGACGGATGCCGAAGTGGACGGCAGCGATTTAACTGTAAATGGTGGTCAGTCTGCTCCTGCACAGCAACCAGCAAGTGAAACGGCTGCAACAGGAGATAATACCCCGGTGTATGTGTTTAACAGTGCACCAGCAACCTCTGCAAAATTAAAAGACAGCAGCACCGCGCCCAACAAAGCCTTTATGATTGAAGGGTATCTGGATGCTTACTATGCGCAATTTAGTGATAGAAACACCAACGGTGCGCTTAGCAGCTACGCCATGAGTGCTCCCAAGCACAACCAAACCGGTGTTAATACTGCCCAGCTTGCGGCTATATACAACGATACGAACCTGCGCGGAAACATTACCCTGCAAATAGGTGATTTGCCTAATGCAGTGTACCCAGCCGAGTTGAAGTATTTGCAACAAGCCAATGCGGGTTTCAAAATTGCAG
This sequence comes from Bacteroidota bacterium, assembly GCA_008933805.1. NCBI lineage: Bacteria > Pseudomonadati > Bacteroidota > Bacteroidota bacterium. The sequence continues at coordinate 46,114 of WBUH01000008.1, read as the reverse complement.
GCCCGTTGTGGATGGATGCAGGCTTTTTCCGCTCACCTGTGAGTGTTGAAGATTTTCCCAACCGCAATAATTACAGCAGTATTTACAGCTATACCCGCTTTTACGAACCTGTATTGATGAGCGGGGCTAAACTTGGGGTAGAGTTGGATAACTTTAAACTTAGCTTTTTTGTAGCCGACCGCACTTTTACGGCGGGCAATATTACCAATGCGAATGTATCGTACGGTGCAAGCATGAAGATATACAGCGGCAAACATTGGTTGTTTGGAGCAAACGGACTTTATACCCAGATAAACAGCGGTACTGGTAAAGAAAGCCGCACCTATGGGAACGTATTTGTAGCCTCAAATCGTAAGCACTTAGATGTATTGGCCTATGCCAATGCAGGTGTGCAAAGCAATAAAACGTTTATGAGCGGTGTACTTAATATCCGTTATAAAATAACGCCCAAATTTGCACTGTTTACCCGCGGAGAATACTTTGTAGACAGCAGTGCGGTTGTATCACCTTTAATGACGGGTACTGACGGCAAGCAACAGGGGTTAAGTGCTACGGCCGTATCAGGCGGTTTAGAGTTTAAGGCACATGCTAACCATTATCTTAGGGTAGAGGCCCGCAATACACAGGTAGGTAAGGATTTTAAAGTGTTTAACGATTATTACAACAACGGTACACTTACCAACCAACGCTGGGAATTTGTTATTACTACCGGAATCTGGTTTGGGAAGTAATTCCCCAAAAACTGCTAATTTGCAGTAGTGTCCCACACCTTTAAATTTCACCTGAAAACATCGCGACCCGGGCTTTGGTTCCCGACGCTTTGGTTGTACGTGGTGCCGACTGCTGGCATGGATATTTGGGGCAGCATTGAGTTTTGGGTAGGACTTTTCTATTTCACGTTTCCGTTTAACTACCTTATTTATAGTTGGAACGATTTTGCTGATATTGAGATTGATGCCCAAAATCCCCGCAAAAACAGCTACCTGTTTGGGGCGGTAGCTATTCAGGGCTTACAAAAGCAAGTCGTATGGGTAAATGTTTTTACCCAACTGCCATTTTGGGTATTTTTTGTCTGCCACACAGGTTATTATATGATTTGGTGGATTAGCGCGTTGTTGTTCCTCAACTACATATACAATAATAAAAAGCTGCGTGTAAGCGGCAGGCCGCCGTTTGAGCTATTGGTTTCGTTAGGATATTTACTGGCACTTACCCTTAGCATACAACTAAACCATTTACCCAAACTGCCACTTTATACCTACCTCTACTTAATCTTGTTTGCCATACAATCGCATTTAATTGGTGAAGTAATGGACATTGCCCCCGATAAAGCGGGAGGAAGACGAACCACCGCCACCGTGTTGGGTTATCGTTATTCAAAACTGCTGTTGGCTTTTATCATCAGTATTGAAGCGTATTTGCTGTTAAGCGAGTTTAGCGAGCTGTTTCTGGGTGGTTTTTTAGCGGTGTATGCTTTGTATATGACGGTTGACGGTCTTTTTATCTTTAAAAACAAACCTTACCCGCTACATTTGGTAAAACTTTTTGGCATTTGTGCCAATATTGCAGCATTGGCAACAATGGTATGGTTATGGATTACCGGTAGCCTTGTGTAATTGATTTACTGACGGGTTGAGTGAAAGATTCACGGGATTAAATTCCTCAGAAAGTGCGTCTTTTCTGAAGCAAAAGGCTCATTCATCCGCCACTGCAAAACTGTAAACAGAAAACTTAAAACTAAATTCATGGCCCGTTCACGCGAACAACAAGATATTCCCAAAGCAAAAATTAATAAAGAAAGCCTGCAAAAAGCCGCCCGCCTATTTTCATACGCGGGCAACCAAAAATGGAAGTTTGTGTTAGGTTTTATATTTCTAGTACTAAGCGGAAGCACTTCATTGATATTTCCTTACCTGACGGGGGATTTGGTAAAAGCAGTTACACAATCACAAGAGCAAATAAATAAGGTAGGTATGTACCTACTAGTGCTATTTGTGGCTCAAGGTATATTTTCATATTTCAGGGTGCGTTTGTTTGTAGATGTTGCCGAAATTACCCTTGCTTCCATCCGCACCGACGTTTATAAAAACCTTATCCGCCAACCCATGTTGTTTTTTACTCAGCGAAGAGTGGGTGAACTAACCAGTCGACTTTCTGCGGATACTGCTCAAATACACGATGCGTTTACAGGAGCTCTAGCTCAATTAGTGCGTCAGCTAATTACCATAGTAGGTGGTATTATAATGCTGTTTTTCTTAAATGTTGAATTGGCACTAGTAATGGTAGGCGTTGTACCGATAGTGTCTGTAATTGCTTTTGTATTTGGAAAATACATTCGGAAATTCTCGCGCAATGTTCAGGATAAAGTAGCCGATAGTAATGTGATAGTGGAGGAAACCTTACAAGGGGTGCAAAACGTAAAATCGTTCGCAAATGAGTCTTACGAGATAAGCCGGTATATTAAAAGTATAGATATTGTTAAAGGGCTTGCGATGAAGCTAGGTAGAGTGCGCGGTGTTTTCTTCTCATTCATAGTAACTGTTATGATGGGTTCGTTGGTGTTTTTGTTGTGGTACGCTTTGGGTATGGTTGCCAATAAAGAAATGCTCCCCGAAGATCTTACTTCATTTGCCTTTTTAACCTTGTTTGTAGGCGGTTCTTTCGGGGGGATTATTGAGCAGTACAGCCAATTGCAAAAAGCATTGGGTGCTACCGACCGAGTGTTGGAGATATTGAATGAGCAACCTGAAGACATTGGTATTGAAGAAACTGAATTACCCGCGCAATACGTTATTAAGGGCAATGTAACTTTTGATAATGTGAAGTTTAATTACCCCAGCCGACCTGAGTTTGATGTATTAAAAGACATTTCTCTTACCGCCGAGGCGGGCCAAAAAATAGCGTTGGTAGGACCCAGCGGAGCTGGCAAATCAACCATTGCCAGCCTGTTACTACGCTTTTATGAACCTCAAAGCGGCAGTTTATTATTCGATGGGACTAAGTCTACAGATATACCGCTTAGCTACCTCCGTCGCCAAATGGCTATTGTACCCCAAGATGTATTTTTGTTTGGCGGTACCATCAAAGAAAACATCTTATACGGCAAGCACAACGCAAACGATGCAGAAGTGATAGAAGCCACCAAACGAGCTAATGCCCACGACTTTATCATGGGATTCCCTGAAGGGTATGATACCCTTGTGGGCGAACGTGGCGTGAAACTATCGGGCGGCCAACGCCAACGCATAGCAATTGCACGTGCATTGTTAAAAAACCCGACCATATTGTTGTTAGACGAGGCCACCAGCTCACTTGACAGTGAAAGCGAACATTTGGTGCAAGAAGCACTGGAAGAATTGATGAAAGGCCGTACTTCATTTATTATCGCACATAGGTTGTCTACCATTCGCAGCGCCGATAAAATTGTGGTGATTGAAAAAGGTCGCGTAGTGGAGCAGGGCACACATAATGAACTTGTGAGTAGCGAAAACGGCCTATACAAACGCCTCAGCGCAATGCAGTTTGAAGGAGAATTATTCAGTAGCTCTCCCGATAAAGAGTCGATGCTGTCCACACAAGGGTAAAAAAACTTTTTTCTCTTCACGTCCCTTTATTGGTAATAGATACAGGGGTTTTTAAACGGTAATGCCCCCGTTCGGGTGTTTATAAGCCTTTTAGCCGTTGGGTCTTTTTTTTAAGGCGGTTTTTCTACCGCTAAATAACCCCGTTGGTATCGCTCTGTTTATTGTCATTTCTAGGCAATAATTTTGTGTGCACTTCCAACGTTTTCGGGGCTTATGTAGTCTATGTTAATATAAAAACTATGGAGGCAAAAAGTAAATTATAGGCTGCGATTAAAACCAAAACCGTTAGTATTTCGTTATATTATTACAAGCCCGTTTACTTTTTGGCAACAAATTTGAATTAAGTACTGTACTTTAAAATATACGGCCATGAAAAATCTACTTACCCTTCTGCTGTTTTTGTCTGCTTCGGCGGGTGCTTTTGCCCAAAATGTAACCCAGCAATCCGTAGCACCGAAAGGTTCGCCTTTCATTACCCATCTAATGGATTTTAGTTGGGTATATATCACGGCTTTTGTGGTATTGGTAGGCTTTTTTGTAATGGCGTATCTGCTTGGCTGGGATAAAAAATTGTTTAAAAGCAAAGCCGGCGACGACAACCATATGTTTATCTAAAATCAGAGCAATTTTTATAGATAACTTTTTGTGTTAGCCCTTGTGCATGTTGCACAGGGGCTTTTTTGTTGCTCCGTAGTTTTGTTTTAGTAGTTTTGAAACTATGTACACCTCTGCAAAACGATTCAGCTTTATACTGTTTGCCTTGCTATTGTTGGCAAATTGCACCCCAAAGACTACAACGCAAAAGATTGATAAGCTACTGTACAATGCTACGTTTTATACGTTGATTGATAGTTTACCTATTGCCGAAGCTGTTGCAATTCATGAGGGAAGAATAGTCGGTGTGGGCAAGAAAGAGGAATTACTTAAACAGTTTGCTCCCGACACTTCTGAAGACTTGAAAGGGGCGTTTGTATACCCCGGCTTTATTGATGGCCACGCCCATTTTTACGGGCTGGGAATGTTTACCCACCGTGCAGACCTAACTGGTAGTAAAAGTTTTGAAGAGGCATTGATGCGCTTACAAGAGTTTGCTAAAACTAATAGCGAGCCTTGGTTGCTCGGTAGAGGTTGGGATCAGAACCTGTGGGAGGGTAAGAAATTTCCTGATAAAACAAAGCTGGATGCGTTGTTTCCTGACAGACCTGTGTTGCTTAAACGTGTGGACGGCCACGGGGCTCTTGCCAACCAAAAAGCACTGGATTTAGCGGGTATTACTTCAAAATCGGTGATTGCGGGAGGGATGGTAGAAGTTAAGGTCGGAAAACTTACGGGTATTTTGCTGGATAACGCGGTAGATTCTGTTGAAAAAGCTATTCCGCAGCCTACGGATGAACAAGTAAAAACATACTTGCTGAAGGCACAGGAGATTTGTTTTGCAAACGGCCTTACCAGTGTAGTGGATGCAGGGCTTGAAAAACGTTTTATTGATATTATTAAGAAGTTGCAGGACGAAGGTTTGCTGAAAATGCGCCTGAATGTGATGGTGAGTGCCGATGATGCTGGATTGGATTATTACCTGAAAAACGGCCCCATAAAAACACCGCTGTTAAATGTAAGTTCATTTAAGTTGTACGGTGATGGGGCTTTAGGTTCACGCGGGGCGTGTTTGTTGCAGCCCTACAGCGATGCTCCTGAAACTAAAGGGTTTTTATTGAGCAGTCCTGAAAGGCTAACGGAGGTAATTAATAGGGTGGCAAAATCTAAGTTTCAGTTGTGTACCCACTGTATCGGCGATTCGGCCAATCGTTTTGTGTTAAACGCTTATGGTGCTGCTTTGGGCGAAAATAATAACCGCCGCTGGCGTATTGAACACGCACAAGTAGTGAATCGTGATGATATTGCCAAATACAAACAGTTTGGGGTATTGCCCAGTATGCAACCTACACACGCAACTTCTGACGGGGTTTGGGCTGTTGATCGTTTGGGCAATGAACGCATCACCAATGCCTATGCTTTAAAAACGTTGATGCAGCAAAACGGTTTAATTGTATTGGGTACAGATTTTCCCGTAGAAGGAGTTAGTCCGCTAGAGACATTTCATGCAGCTGTGAAACGAGCTACATATGCTCAGCTTTCTGCTAAATCAATCCTTATACCTGCTGATAGTATTACCAACGAGGCGCAATGGGGTTTCCAGCCGCAGGATGCGCTGAGCAGAATAGAAGCACTAAAAGGCATTACCATTTGGTCGGCGTACGGCAGTTTTGAAGAAAACGAAAAGGGTAGCATGGCGGTAGGCAAATATGCCGACTTTACCGTCCTGAATAAGGATATTTTAACCACTCCGGCCTTGCACGAAGCATACGTTCTATCCACTTGGATAAACGGAATGAAGGTATTTGAAAAGAAGTAGGAAGAGATTATTGCTGTTTCCCTCAGCCCACTTTTGCAGGCGAAGAAATTAGTATTTAATGTAACTGTGTTAAACGAACAACTTATTCGCCTGTGAATACAGGTTTGCGTTTTTCGTTAAAAGCTTTTACGCCTTCTTTGTTATCAGCACTGCGGCCTGCAATTTCCTGGCAATATGCTTCGTATTGCAACATAGTTTCCAAATCACTGTTAAACGATTTGTTCAACATCTTTTTCATTAAACCGATAGCTTTGGTAGGAGCAGATGCGTAGTAAGCAGCAATTTCGGCAACAGTAGCATCCAATTGGTCGGCAGCTACTACGCGGTTCACCATACCCCATTCAAGGGCTTGTTGTGCCGATACTTTGTTGCCCATCGTACTTAATTCAAAAGCACGGTTACTGCCCACTAAACGAGGTAAAAAGTAGCTTGAGCCTGAATCTAACACCAAGCCCACATTAATAAATACTTCAATCAAGCTGGCATTTTCAGCCGCTACTACAAAATCGCAGGCAAGAGCCAGTGAACAACCTGCACCCGCAGCCACACCGTTCAGGCGGCCTATGATGGGTTTAGGCATATTGCGCATAGCGCGGATAATAGGATTGTAACGTTTGTATAATGAGTCGGCCAATGAGCGGTCTTTGCTATCGGCAATGGCCTTTAAATCCTGTCCTGAGCAAAATGCTTTGCCTGCACCGGTAATTACCAACACGCGCACTGCCTTATCGCGTTCAGCTTGTTTAAGCGCATCTTGCAGCTCGTAGCTTTGCGCATCGTTAAACGCATTAAACACATCAGGGCGGTTTAGGGTGATGGTGGCAACACCGTTCTCAACAGTATATAAAAGGGCTTCGTAGGTACTCATTGTAGGATAATTTTTGGCAATATTACTAAAGTTTGGGGGATAGTGAAAAGGGGTTATACAATCAACCCTATTAAAAATACAACGGTGAAACCGAATAAAAATCCGCTGTACACCTGAGCAGGCGTGTGTGCTTTTAATTGCAAACGGGCAACGCCTACCAGTCCTGAAAGTAATAGTGAGGCTACCAACAAGCCGCTTACATTAAACAGCGAATATGTGGCCATATAGGCTAACCAGCCTACTACGCCGCCGCAACCCGTCATGTGGAAGCTGATTTTGTAATAGTTGGTAATAAACCCCGATAGGATAATGGAAACGGTGGTGCCCAGCATAAACATTTTTATCTTATCGTAGCCCGTTACCCTGCCCAGCATGATATATACCGTTACATAAATGGCCGAGGTAACAAGGATGGGTAGTTTGCGTTCTTCGCGGGTTTCCATCATCAGTGATTTGATAGTACCCGTGCTTTTCATCAATATAGCGGCCAATGCGGGCAGCATAAAGGTGAGCAGGAATACAAACGCTAGTATGTAAAATTTTTGGGATGAAGTGGTTTGCAGGTAGTAATACTCATCAAAGTATAAAATGAATAGTACCCCTAAAAAGGGCATTATCAAAGGCTGCAAAATGTAGGTAATCAGTTTAGCCGCTTTATCAGTCAAAACAGTAATGGTTTATGGCAAAGGTATTGATTTGCAGGTTTCGGGCTAAAAAAAGTGCCAAACAACTAGGGCTTAATTTCTTGCACTCCCTCTTCGGTTCTTGTATAGCGTAAAGGCTTCACCTCGTTGCGTTTTGCAAAATACTCGGCATAATTGGGAGCAAAACTCAGGCGGTTGTTTACCAGTTGGTCAAAAGTGCCGTTCAAAGCCATTATCAACTCAGCACATTCCCGCAAAGCGTGTTGGCCGCCTTCGTGGGCGGTAATGTAATCGGTTAGGCCGTTTTCAAGCACAAAACGGGTGGTAAGGGGTTGGCTTTTGCGGCCTAAATAAAAACGTGCGCCGCAAATTTTGGCCATTCCCAAATCCAATACATCGTCATAAAACCAAGCTACGTTTTCAGGTTGCAGCGAGTGTGCTTTGCAAAAATGTTCAAACGCTTCGTTTTTGTTTTTTATCCTGAAATAGAAGGCGTAAAAACTTTCACGGTTGGCAAAATCAAACGCCGTAGGGTTTTCCTCACCACTTATAATGGCTGCAACAGGCAGTTGGCCGTTTCGGTAATAATAGTCGTACCGCATCAGGTTAATACCCATGCTGTCAGCCTCGCTAAAACCGTTCGGGTGTCCTGTGCTTTTAATAGCATCGTTAAACACACCGTCCCAATCAAACACAAACGCTTTTATGTTTTTCAGCTTTTCAGCAAGTTGGGCAGCAGGAGTTATAAACTGCCCGCCGATGGCTGTAAAAGTTTCTTCTACCTTTTGTAACATACCAATGTGATTAAGCTACAAAGGCACGAAGACGCAAAGTTTTCTTAGTGTCTTCGTGCCTTTGCGGCAAATATTATAAAGTGAGAATTAACCGATCAAATCCAACTTTACGAAATCTTGGATGTCAAGCATACCAAAAAGTTCGTTGTTTTCTAATACTACGATGTTGTCTATTTCATGTTTTTTAAACAAGTCAACAGCTTCGTACAACAACGCTTTAGAGTTGATGGTAATCGGGTATTTAAATTCGAAATCGCTTAATTTTTTATCTAAAACAGCTTTACCGTCAGCGTTTATCTTACGGCGAAGGTCGCCATCAGTAAACACGCCAACCAACTGGCCGCTTGCATCAACTACCGATACTGAACCCAAACCGCTCTTGTTCATTTCAACCACAGCATCTAATACGCTTTGGTCTACACTAACGCGAGGATTGTATTGGGCAATAATTTCGTTTACGCGCATAGTCATCAATTTAGTATGCTCGATAAACTGATCAGTGCCTACGGTAGTAAGGTTGTTTTCAGTAAGTTTCTTCATTACACTCCAAGGAGCAGTAATGGTGTGCACACCGGTAAGCAAAGCCGTACGAACGTGCTCAGCATGACGAACCGATGAGAACATGATTTTAGTATCGTAGCCGTAGTAGTTAACAGCTTCAACACATTGCTCGATAAGAGTTAGGGCATCGTGTCCTTGGTCTTGCAAACGGCCTACCAGCGGACATACGTAGGTAGCACCTGCGTGCATAGCCATGTAAGCTTGCGATAGGGTATACACCAAGTGGATGTTTACCATGTACCCTTTGCTGCGCAAACGCTTGCAAGCAGCAATACCTATGTTTGATACCGGGATTTTAAACACAGTTTTCTCAGGGTCAAGGCCAAGGGCAATAAGGCGGTCAGCCTCTTTTTCCACTTCCTCAACGGTGTCGCCCAAAGCTTCCACTTGTAGTACGTTCACCATTTTGGCAAGTTTCAAAATTGCTCCGTCAACGTCAGTAATACCGTGGCGGTGCATAAAAGTTGGGGTAGTAGTCAACCCGTCAATAGTGCCCAGCTTCAGGGCCTCTTCTATTTCTTTAAAATCTACTGAGTCTAGATATAGTTCCATTATAGGGATAAAGGGTGTTTAGTTAAAGTTTATACTTCTTATTTACTTCATGAATTTCAAGCAAGGGCTTGATAAATTCTTCCAAATCATACACGCACAACTGGCTGGCGGCATCGCACAAAGCCCTTGCAGGTTCGGGGTGGGTTTCAATAAACACACCGTCAACACCCGCAGCAACTCCGGCACGGCTGATAGCCGGCAAAAACTCCCTTGCTCCGCCTTTAGGGTCGGCGCTGGGTATACCGTATTTGCGTATGCTGTGTGTAATATCAAACACCACAGGGTAGCCAATTTGGCGCAAGTGGTGCATACTGCGTGGGTCAACAATCAAATCATTGTACCCAAACGTATAGCCGCGTTCAGTTAGTATAATTTTATCATTCCCTGCTTCCTCTACTTTGCGGGTAGGGTGAATCATGTTTTCAGGAGAAAGGAACTGTCCGTGCTTAATGTTTACAACTCTTCCGGTTTTAGCCGCAGCCGTAACCAAAGTGGTTTGCATACACAAGTAAGCAGGTATTTGCAATATATCTACCACTTCGCCGGCAATAGCTGCTTGCTCAGGGTAGTGTATATCTGTTAATACAGGAACATCAAACTCTTTTTTGATACGCTCTAACAGGCGCACACCTTTTTCAATGCCCGGTCCATCATAGTATTTGGCCGAACTACGGTTATCTTTTTGAAACGAAGATTTGAATATCCAAGGGATATCCAAACGGGTGGTAACTTCTTTCAGATATTCGGCGGTAGTAAGCATTGTATCATCGTCTTCAATGACACATGGGCCCGAGATAAGGAACAACTTATCATTACCGCATTCAATATTACCAACTGGTACTTTTTTTGCAGACATTTTTTAGAATTGCCGCAAAGTTAATCTTTAATTTTCATTTTGGAATAAAGGGCTTATTAAGTTGAGCGAAGCATCAAATAAAGCCGATGGGATGTACTATTTTAGGCAACAAATACTGTACTTAGTAAGTCTTTATATATGGAAACCTTGTTGAATATGCTTAAACACATTAAGTGGGCAAAACTGGGCATTGTGGCGCTGTTACTGGCTGCCATTGCCGCAACTCTTTTTTTAGGCGGGTGCAAAGAAAACGACCCCGAAATACCTGCGGGCTTAGATGATAATACTGTGAAGGTGGTGTTTACGGCAAAAGCAAACAACAAGAGTTTTGCCATGGATACAAAGTATAACGTAGATGCAGAGGGGTTTAACTATAAGTTTGAGTTGCTGAAGTTTTACTTATCAAAAATGTATTTGGTGAAAACTGATGGAAGCAAAGTGTTGGTAAAAGATATTGAGATGATTGACTTTCGCAAAGACAAACCTAATTTATCAGTAGGTGCGAAAGTTGAAGCCGGCGAATACAAGGAAATAACTTTTGGGATTGGAGTTGACTCGGTAAGTAATGTAACCGACCCTTCAACCTATCCTAATAACCACCCTCTTTCTTTAATTAACGGTACCTATTGGGATATGGGTTCGCAATACCGCTTTTTGTTGATTGAAGGCCGCTTGGATACCATGCAAAACGACACATTTAGTGTGCCGTTTGTTGTGCACACAGGTACTAATGAGTTGTATCGCACAAAAACATTGGCTCACTACGTTAAATTCACCAAGGGGGATAATAAGGTGATTACGATTGAGATTGATGCAGATAAGTTTTTAACCGGTATCGACTTTGAACATAAGCACGTGAGCCATACCATTGGTGGTGGGTTTGAGATTGCTAAAAATATTGCCGATAATTTTGTAAATAGCCTCAGTATAAAGGAATAACTATGGGTAAATTATTGAATAAGGGATTACTGCTTATTATGGCGTTAGGTGTGATGGTATTTGTATCACAATGCAAGCCCGATGATAAAACCGACCCTGTGTGGCCCGGTGACGACGCTTATACCCTTACGTTACCCTTAGGCTTTTTTACACCGCCTTCAAACCCTAATAACCCGCTTACTGTAAACGGAGTGTTGTTGGGGCGTATGCTGTTTTATGATTCAGCATTATCAGGAAATAATACCCAAGCCTGTGCCAGTTGTCACAAACAAGAACACTCGTTTACCGATGCTCCTAATAAATTCAGCAAGGGGATTGACGGAATGGAGGGTGATAAAAACAGCATGGCCATTATTAATATGGCTTGGAACAAGGACTTTTTTTGGGACGCTCGCAGAAACTCTTTAGAGGCTCAAGCTCTTGACCCTGTTCGCAATCCTATTGAGATGCACGAAAGTTGGGTGAACGCTGTTGCCAAAATACAAGCAAAGACTCAGTATCCGCCAATGTTTAAAAAGGCTTTTGGAACGGATAAAGTTGATTCATTATTGGTTGCAAGGGCACTTTCGCAGTTTATGCGCAGCATTGTTGCCACGGGCAGCAAGTTTCAGAAAGGTTTTCCTGGGTTGGCGGGCTTAACAAATGATGAAAAGGCAGGCCATAAGATTTTTATGTCTCCCGATAAAGGCGATTGTTTCCATTGCCACCCTACATCAGGGTTGTTGATGACTGATAATTTTGTAGATAACCCTGTACAACGTTTGCACAATAACGGCTTGGATTGGGAGCCTCCTATGGGAGTGCTCACGGGCCATGCAAGAGTTAGCGGTAATGTAAACGATAATGGCAAGTTTAAAGCGCCTACATTGTTAAATGTAGAGTTAACAGCACCCTATATGCACGACGGACGTTTTGCAACGCTTGAAGAAGTGGTGGAGTTTTATAATTCAGGGGTTAAAATGTCGCCCACGCTGGATGTGAATATGAATATTAAAGCAGATAGCGGCCCTCGTAGATTTGAAAATGGTATTCGTAAACTGGATTTAACTGAGTTGGAAAAAAAGCAATTGGTAGCCTTCTTAAAAACCCTTACCGATTTATCGGTAACAACCAATCCTGCATATGCTAAGCCTTGATTTCTTTAAAAATACACTGATAGTTCAACGCTAAGGTTTTTGATGTTTTTCACATCGCGCAGACCGGGTTTCAAATCAATAAACTGTACTGCGTTATTGTTTAGCGATTGCTTGTTATACGACGCAAAATCACCTGCAATATTCAATAAACCGTATTTAAGTGCTAGTTGAAAGCCTGCATAGCGGGTATTAAAATGGTAGCCAACAACGGCATCCAAATCATACTTTTTAAAGGGCAATTGCAAAAACGCAGGAAAGGGTTCAGGGCCTATAAACAAAGATGAACGCATTAGCCGAGAGCCTTGCACACCAGCAATAATGCTGTGCTTAAACCCGGGGTCTAATTGTATCATGCCCAATATGTTTAAGTCAAAATAAAACAAAGAGATTTGCGAATAACTTAAATCACCATTGTCGTGGCGTGCCCCGCGAATGGATGCCCCAAATTCACTATTCAGGTGAAAACCTTTAAATAAGTTTACACGGTAATAAAATGCTCCTTGATAACCGCGAGTAACTTTAGTGTTCTTCAAATCGCCCGAACGCAGCGTATTTAAACCAAAACCTAAGCGAACGCCCAGTTTATCCCGTTTGGTAGCTTCGGGGCTAAATTCGTCCAACTCCTGATTATAGAGCTGAGCATCGGTTGTACCCCAGCACAATGCGGCAATTGCTAACAGGATACTATGTTTTATTTTTTGTATCAATACCTTTTAGGCAGTATTAAATTTTTTTACCTTTCATAGCTTGTGAAATGGCAATGTCCATCAACCTTTCGGCAAATGGGCGGGTGTATTCGTTCAGCTCGTCAATAGCACGTAAAATAACATCCTTATCACCGGTTTCCAAAGCATTCCTCAAATCATTTATATAGAGCGAAGTATTCTGCAACTCGTTGTCTGAGAGTAACGATTGATTCTTATCTATAAAACGCTCAGTGGTATAAATTAATTGTTCACCTTCTGTACGGGCTTCAACTACCATGCGTTCCTGCACATCGTTTTGTGCATTTTCAATCGAGTCTTTCAGCATGCGTTCCACCTCAGCATCCGTCAAACCGTATTGGGGTTTAACTTCCACCTCTTGTTTTGTGCCGCTGCGCAATTCCTCAGCTTCTACTTTCAAAATACCGTCGGCATTCAAAACAAAATTCACCTGTATTTTGGGTAAGCCTGCCGGCATGGCGGGTATTCCTTTCAAATCAAACTCGGCCAGTTTTCGGTTTTCTTTCACCAATTCGCGCTCACCTTGGTAAACGTTCACCTTCAAATTCACTTGCCCGTCCACCGATGTAGTGTATTGTTTGCCCACCTTAGCAGGTAGTTTGCTGTTGCGGGGGATAATCACATCCATCAATCCGCCCAGTGTTTCAATACCCAACGATAGGGGAGTAACATCCAACAACAACATATCCTTGCGGTTACCCGCCAAAATATCAGCCTCTATGGCTGCACCCAAAGCCACTACTTCATCGGGGTTTAGTTTATCGTGCAATTCAGAATGACTGAAAAATGCTGCTACTTGTTGTTTTACAAAGGGTGTACGTGTGCTGCCGCCCACCATCACCACTTCTTCAATTTCGTTTAAGTTTAGCTCGCTGTCTTTTAGCGCATTTTGGCAACAAACGATGGTGCGTTTTACAATAGGGGCTATGCAGGCTTCAAATTCAGCAGCACTAAGGGTTATGGTTACGTTGTTTATCGTTCCGCTAAACTCGGCGTGGCTGCTCAGGTGTTTTTTTGCCTCTTCGGCAGTTAAACGCAGTTGTTGCTGCAAGCCTTTATCGGCAGTGGCATCAAAGCCGTATTTAGCTACCCAAAAATCAACAACGGCACGGTCAAAATCATCACCTCCCAAATAGGTATCTCCGTTGGTGGCCAATACTTCAAACAAACCGTTATGTATCCGCAATATTGAAATATCAAATGTACCGCCGCCCAAATCGTACACGGCTACGGTTTTTTCTTCGTTTTTGTTCAATCCCATCCCGTAGGCAAGGCTGGCCGCTGTGGGCTCGTTCACAATGCGCAATACGTCCAATCCCGCAAGTTTTCCGGCATCGCGGGTGGCTTGGCGTTGTGAATCGTTAAAATAGGCAGGTACTGTAATTACCGCTTTTGATACCGAGGCTCCCAAATGGGCTTCGGCACGGTTTTTCAGTTCTTTTAGGATGAATGAGGATAGCTCAACGGGAGTATAATATTTCCCGTCTAACTGAACGCGTACAAGGTTTTCGCTATCATCGTCAATAATTTTATAGCTAAAAAAATCGCTGTGGTTGCTAACGTCTTTGTACGATTTACCCATCAGCCTTTTGGCAGAGTAAACAGTGTTTTGCGGTTGTGTGATAAGAAAGGGTTTGGCTGCATTACCCACACTTACAGTGCTGTTTGCAGCAAAGTGCAATAATGATGGGACAATGGTTTGCTTATCAGTACCCGAAAGGGCTACCGGTTGTAACGTTCTTTCGTCAATAATGGCAACAAGGCTGTTGGTGGTTCCTAAATCAATCCCCACAATCACATCCTTCTTTTTTATACTTCCGCTGGTTAAATCTATCGAAACTAAGGGCATCGGCTCACAAATTGCTGTTCAAAAAAATAAGCAACAAAGATACTGCGATTTTTGTTGGAACGCCCACGCGTACTTTTTGTTTCAAGTGATAAGTTTCAGATTTATGGAGCGGTGAACTGCAACACTGGCTGCGCTTAGTATAGCAAATGCAGGTTGCCTTTGTAGTTGCGCACGCGGGTATCGGTGCCCATAATACGGATGCTGTACACATACACACCTTCGGGCATTAGCTTGCCGTCAAAAGTGCCGTCCCAGCCCTCTTCAGGGTTGGTGCTTCTGTACACTTGCTGTCCCCAACGGTCAAAAATCTGCATTTCAAACTCGCGGTAAAAATAAGAGCCTTCTATGCGGTAAATGGGGTTGTGTATGTCTCGGTTCGGTGAGAACGCATTAGGTACAAATACTTCAATATCCGGTATTACCGTTATAGTAGTGTCGTGGCTTGAGAAACAACCCTCTTTGTTTGATACAGTTAGGATTATTTTGTATGTGCCTGTATCGGCAAACATAAACTTAGGATTTTTTTCGCGGCTGGTTTCGCCCCTGTCAAAATTCCAGTAGTAATTATCTGCACCTGTAGAAAGGTCGAAGAAATCATAAGTTGTTCTATTGCCCCTTTGCTCAATCAATGATGTATTGAAGAACGCCTTTGGAGCCGGTTTTACGGTAAGAGCAGTATCAATGGTTAGGGTGTCTTTACAACCCAAGTCGGTAGTGCCAATTAGTGTTACATTGTAAGGGCCAAAAGCATTGTAATAATGTACAGGGTATTTCACCTCTGCTGAGTCGCCATCGCCCAAGTACCATTTCCAATCTACAATCCTGCCTGTAACTACTTTTGAGAAGTTATTGAAGCGAGCGGAATCAGAACCGCAAACGTCACTAACTTCAAAATCAATTTCGGGTGAGGGGTATAGTGTAAAGGTTTTGGTTAAACTATCGCGGCAACCTTTATTGGTAACGGCTAACAAAGAAAGCTGGAACCTGCCCGATGCTCCGAAGGTTTTGGGAGCGGGATGGTCAACAGTGTCCATATCACCGTTTGAATAAGTCCAGCGGTATTTAACGGTTCCTGTAGGAACGGATGAACCATTGATAATTGGGAAACTGTGATGATTAAAACATAGCGTATCAGGCCCTGTGGTAATGAGCAACGTAGTTTGCGGTGCTATCTCAAACGGTTTCACTATCGAGTCGGCACAAAGACTATCGGTAGAGGCCACCAGTTTCATAGTATTCACCGCGTGGGTGGTAAAAACCCTGTTTACTGATGTACTGTTGGATAAGAAGGTGTCGTTCAGCTTCCAAACAAACTCTTTTATCTTACCCTCAGTCAGCACTGTGCTGTTAAAGAAGTTAAAATTATTGCCCCGCAAACACTGCAAACTATCATTAATAGTAAAGTTTACATTGGGTATCGGGTTGATGTAGATGTTGCGTTTGGTGCTGTCTTTACAACCGTTGGGCAATTGCGCATATAAACGTACAGTATAAGCCCCTTCGGTTGGGTAGCTGTAGGTGGCGTTATAAGTATTAAACGTTTTAAGGTCGCCCATATCCCAATTGTATTGGGCACCTGGTTGGCCGTAAACAAAGCTTTGGTTGGTAAAGGCCGATGGGTTTTTAGTACATTTTTTATCGTACGTAAACGCAGGCTTTGGAGCCGGTTTAATTGTAGCACGTTTAATAACACTATCGGGACAACCGTCAGCAGTGGTGGCGGTTAATACAATATTGTAAGTGCCAGTGTCACCATAGGCTTTTACAATGTTGGTAGATGTATCATTAAATCCGTCGCCCATTTTCCACAAATAGGTAAGTGAGCCTTGTGCAAATATTGAACTGTTTAAGGTTTTTAAAGTGTCGTTTACGCACACATCAGCCGTGCTGAAGTTGGCTTTTGGTGAGGGGAAAATAGTAAACGTTCGGCGTATAGTATCGTTACAGCCGGTTGCGGCTTTGGCAATTAATGAAATGTTATAGGTTGAGTCTTTGGTGTAAGTTTTTGTTGGCGAAGCCTGTGTACTTAATGAGCCATCGCCAAAATCCCATTCATAGCCAACAATTGTACTGCCTATTACTGTGCTTTTTTGTACAGGGCTAAATGAATGACTGTTAAAACACTGCGGGTTTGTAATTTGGTAATCGGGTTTGGCATTTGCATTCACCATTACCGTCATTTCATTAGAGTCAACGCACAAATCAGCGGTTTCAACAAACAGCTTTACTTTAACTTGACCGGGCTTACTAAACTCTCGTGTAAACGATAAGAAGTTGCCAAATTTTGGCAGGGTATCGCTAAACTCCCAAAAACTTGTTTTTCGCTTACTGTTGTTTATAAATCGGGTGGTATCACTAAAAAAGAAACTATTGCCTATAAAACACTGTGTTTGGTTATTTACAGTGAAACCTACCACGGGCTTAGGAAGTGTACGGACGGTTGTGGTGAGTGTGTCTATATACGGGCAGGCATCTTGGTAGGTAACAATGTTACGTACATTGTAAATACCTTGTGCCGCAAATGTTTTATTTACCTGCTTGCCTGTAATTGTTGTATTGTCATCAAAAAACCACTGGCTAAGCGATATACGGTTTTGGTTACCAGTGTTTAGAAGGGTAACATTTGTTGAACCGCAAGTGAGCGGCAAGGTGCCTATATCGTACGATGTAATCCTTGAATTAGCGGCCGCTGTAACTAAATACGCAGTATTAAAATCAGCATTGTATGTATATGCAAGAAAACCGCTGTCGCAAACAACGTTGTGAGGCCCTCTGCTGCCGTTAATAGATACATAGCTCCACTCTTGGCAGCTTCCAAACGAAGAGAAGTTGCTGATAGGTACCGATGAATTGTTTACTCTTAATCTTGTGCGCGCTGAAGTACGGATTACAAGCAGCAAATCATTAGGGTTACCAAAACTTACGTTTGAGTTACCTACTATCAAACCACTCTTCACCATTTGCTCGGCAGGAGATATAATCATCAATCGCGGAGTTGAGCCGCCTTGGCAGCCAAACCCTTCGGTATATTGGCCTACTAAAACACGGCTTGATGCTTCAACACAAAATGACTCATTGTTTTTATTCCCGCTTACAGTAATCATCTGCCCTTGGTTAAGGGTGGTGTTACTGCCGTTTACCGTAACTATAGTTCCGTTGGTGATAGATAATATACGATAGGTGTGTTGTGGTGCCTGAAAGCCACCCGATACAATAGGAGCAATGGCAAAACGTTTTCCCCAAGTATCTACGTGAGGCATTATTTCATATAATTCACCGCAGTTTGTACAACTTGAAGGAACTTGGGAACAAGTTGACCCTGAATATACTGCAATAGGTTTGCAACCGTTAACTACGCGCACATACGTGCCCGTTAAATCGTTTACGTTAAAGCCTTCTACACGGTAGGTTTGTCCCTTGTTCAGTGTTTTTTGATACGTTTGTCCGGCTTGTTTTCCGCCTCCGGTTTGTTGCGAGGGGGTGATTTCAATCAAGGTGTTGTCTTGTGTAGCAACCACAATAAGAATGGAGCGACCGGTGCCGTTTGCCTCAAAACTCATCGCATAGTACTCTGTCCCAAGATGCTCAATGGGGTATACCATCGTACCGTCGCCTGAGGTGCCGGCCAATAATTGCACTTGTATTTTGGCAGTTGCAATTACTTCCACACCGTAATACCCTACTAATTCGCCTGTATCGCTATTACTTGCTAAAATGGGAATATTAACGTCCTGCGGTACATTGGCAACCAATGAAACAGTGGTAGTAAAACCTTTAACAGTGTTTTGTATGGTTACAGTAGTGTTGGTTCTAGACCAAATGGTGATTGTATTGGTGGGACCGAAGGAGAAGCTTCCCTTGGTAAAGGTGAGCCAAAAGTGCTGACCTTCAAAAGCGTTTACCTGCGCACTTGCGTAGTTTGTTTGCGCCACCAATGCAGTAGCAAACAATACAAGCAACAGTAGGTAACGTTTTATAAGGTTCATTCGGTTCTTTGGTTTTAGCCTTAATACAATTTTACAAAAATCCACTCAAATAATCTTTAAAAGGTTTAAAAATAAGACGTTTAGGAGGCTTTTGGGTTTACCTTAACAGGTGAACATTTCCACTATACGCTCTTATTTTTCCCTTATAGTCAATCATTCTTATTCTATATACATAAACCCCGGTGGGTAAAGGTGTTTCTTCATACTCTCCGTTCCATCCTTGGTAAGGATTCATCGTATAAAACAACAGTTTACCCCAGCGGTCAAATATCCAAAATTCAAATTCTTTGCAGTAGTAAGTACCCTCAACTTTAAACACCGGATTCATAGGGTCTTTATTCGGTGTAAAGGCATTGGGAATATCAATATTAAAATCGGGTGATATATATATCACCGTGTCAAATTCATCAAAACAGTTGAAGTTGTTGATTGCTGAAAGTATAACCCTGATATATCCTGTGTCTTTGAATGACTCAGTGGGGTTTTTTGCGCGGCTGAAACCACCGTTGCTAAACGCCCACGAAAAATTATCGCCAAACAGGGTTTTGTTTATAAAGTTTACAGAAGTACTTCCTGCTACATTGTCGCCAATTTCGGTAGTGAAGTAAACTTTGGGAGCGGGGTTTACAATCACACCTGAATCTTTACTGATTGTATCGCTACAGCCGTTGGCCGAACGCCCCATAAGGGATACTTTGTATATGCCCGGGCCGCTGTAGTTGTGTATAGGTTCTTTTTGGGTTGAAGTTCCTCCGTCACCAAAGTTCCATAGCCAGCCCGATGCATCTCCGGTAGTGGTGTTTACAAAGTATGCTGAGTCGTTTTCGCAAATAGATTGGGTAGCAAAATCAACTTTGGGGTTAAACTCAACATATAGTTTGGTAAGAATGGAGTCTTTACAGCCTTTATCGGATGTTGAAACCAGCCAAGCCAGATACGTACCGGGGACCGCAAAACTCATCGGGGGCGGGTTGGTTGTGGCGAATGTTTGGCCTGAGCTGAACTTCCACATATAGCTAAGTGTTCCCTGCGAAATGCTTGAGTTATTGGTAAGGGTAAATACATTACCGCCCAAACACTGGCTTGAGTCGTTAGTTGTGGTTGCTAAGGTTGCTTGCGGCCAAATGATAACTTGTTTTGAAAACGAGTCAACACAACCGCTGTCGGTAACCGCAATCATTTTTACATTGTACGTGCCTTGTGATGTGAGGTTGCCACCCCAAAACGACCCTGTGCCTGCAAAAGTGTCGTTGAACTTCCATTGGAAAGAAGCTACTGAGCCGCGTTTCATTACCACTGACTCTGAAAAAGTATAATAGTTTTGGCTAAGGCATTGTACAGTGTCATTACTGTAAAAGCTAACCAATGGATGTGCGTTGACGTAGAGCCTTTTTTCAACGGTATCGTAGCATCCGTTTGCTGATTTTGTGTACAGCTTTACTTTGTACCAGCCTGTATCGGTATATAAATGTTGGGTATTGCCTGCATTTTGTTGCTCCACGCCATCCCCAAAATACCATCTGTTTATTTGAGCTGGCTCTCCGTATCTATTTGTTGTATCTGTAAATGCTACCGCTCTGTCTTCACAAGAAGTATTTACCGTAAAATCAGCGATAGGGACAGGAATAACTCTTATTGGCTGCACAACGCTGTCTTTACAAAACATTTCAGAGGTGGCTACAAGTTTCAAAACCTTCACGCCTGTATCGGCATAAAGACGGTTCTTTTCAAACAAGGTATCCGTGTGGCCGTCGCCATACCACCATTCGTATGCCAGTGTGCCTTTGGCAATGGTAGTAATGTTTTTTATTTTCACAGTATCGCCTTCGCAAACACTGGCCGTAACTATTCCCACGTTTGGCGAAGGGTTAACGGTAAAGCTGTTAGTTGCCGTATCGTGGCAGCCGTTATTGGCAACAGTAACTAAAGATACAGTATATGTTCCGGTATCTGCATACACTTTGTATGGGTTTGTAGCGGTGTCAGAGGTGCCGTCACCAAACGTCCATGAATATCCGCTGATACTGGCCGGCGTGTCAATAGTGCTTTGCGGAAATGGTTGCAAACGGTTGGTTTTAAAGCATTGGTCGCCGCCAAGTGTAAAAGCCGATTTAGCATCGGGTTTAATGGTGTACGTTGAAATAACTGAGTCCGAGCATCCTTGGTCAGAGGTTATTTTCAGCATCACTCCTTTAAGACCTGAACTTGTATGCCGCCTATAAATGTATAATAAGTTCTTCTTGGGCAATGATGCCATATCAGTGTAAGTCCATACACTTTCATCCACACTGCTGCCTCCTAAATATTTTGAGGTATCTGTAAACTGGTACAGGTTGTTTTTTAAACACTCAGTGGTTGTGTTGATACTGAAACCTGCTTTAGGCGATTGCTTAGTTTTAAATGTTTTGGAAAGTGTATCAACCCTTGGGAAAATTCCGCCTATGTGCAGCGTGTTTTTAATGGTATAGGAGCCGTGTGCATTGTAGGTTTTGGTTACAAATTTGCCGCTATCCTTAGTGCCGTCGCCAAAATCCCAGTAGCTTTTTAAAATCTCGGCAGTATCGCCTGTGTTTTGCATTGTAAACGCCAAATTATCACAGGTATGGTTGTTAATTTTTGCATCAAAACTAAGGTTGGCAAAATTTGTCCCGCCAATGTAGGCATAACTGATTGCCTGCCCGTATCCATAGGCAATCATTGTGAAACCGCTGTCACACTCAACAAGGTAGTTTCCGCCTGACAATTCAAGGTTTGCATAACTGTATAAGTTACACGATGGAAACGCGGTAAATTTGTTTGTAGGCACAGAATTACCGTTAATCATCAAGTTGTTTTTTGCAGCTGTTTTTAGCAATACATACACATAGTGCTTTGTGAAGCCTGTATATCCCGGGGTGGCGTAGTTTACCCTATCAATAATTTGTTCCACCGGTGGGATAACCACCATAGCAGGGTCGCCAACTTGCACACATATAATGCCCTGAGTGTATTGTGTTACCATTATGGGTTCAGTGGCATCTACACAAATAGCATTACCTTCATTTGTTTTATGCATTACCTCGCCCTTGTTTAAAGTATCTACACGAGTGCCATTAATATTGATGTAAGTATTGTCTTTGGTTCCAATAATACGGTAAGTATATGCCGGGGTTATGGTGGGAGTGGATAAAGGAGCCAAAAGGTATTTCTTTCCTAATGCTGTTAGAGGTATCATTTGCTCCATTAACACATCACACGCGGGGCAAGCTGTGGTAGGAATATTTACACATTTGGTGCCGCTATATAATACAAAGGGTTTGCCGCTTAAATCTTCAATTAAAGAGCCTGTAATATCCAGCGTATTTTTTCCGTACTCCAAGTAGGTTTGGCCGCGGTTTAATGTAACTGTGAAAGGCACACCGGCGGGTTTCCCCGATGCTAAATCAACTTTCGGGGTGATTCTTATTTGCTGGCTGTTATATAGGCCAACTATTAAAAAATTTGAGGGGGCATTATTATTTAACCCTTCATAAGCAGAGGTGTAATACCTGTTTCCGCAAACAACTTCGGGGTATATCAGCGCGCCATCGGCAACGGCTGATCCGTAATTCATAGCGTATACCGATATGTTATGAGAAGATGTGATATGTACTGCATAATTATCTACCGAAGCCCCGGTTGAAGGTAGGCAAGCAGATGTAGGAATTGTTACAGTTACGGGTGTATTGGCCGTTAAGTTGTGGGTGGAAGAATATCCCTTAACTGAGTTTTCGATAGTAACTGTTGCGCCTGTGCGTGATGAAAGAGTTACATCGCACGTGGGAGTTATTAAACTAGGTACAAACGTGACAAAGAAACTCTTACCCTCCGATGAATTGTATTGTGCGCCAATACGACTAGCGGTGAGAAGAATACAGAAAATTAATAGCAGTATCCTGCCTTTGGTAAACATTTATTCTATAGCTAACGGAGATTGATTAATACTAAGTGCCCTCAAATATAAAAATTGTTGCCTGCGCAAACGTTTAATTTCATTAAATCAGTAATTTATCTCAACAAGTGCAGGGTGCCTCTGTGTACCCGTACCTTGCCCAAATAATCTACCAACCTTATTGTGTAAGTATATACGCCATCGGGTAAAGGGGTGCTTTCATATTCGCCGCTCCAGCCCTCAACCGGATTGTTTGATAAAAATATCAACGTACCCCAACGGTCAAATATCCTCATTTCGTACTCACTATAATAATATGTGCCTTCTATCTTAAAGGTTGGGTTTAGCGGATCTTTGTTTGGGGTAAATGCATTGGGTATAACAATGTTATAGTCAGGTGCCAGATACAGTATCGTATCAAACTCATCAAAGCAGTTGAAGTTATTAATGGCCGAAAGGATTACTTTAAAGTATCCGGTATCTTTATAAGACTCAGAGGGGTTTTTTGCCCTGCTGAATCCACCATTGCCAAATGCCCACGAAAAATTATCGCCGAAAAGGGTTTTATTGATAAAGTTTACGTTGGTGTTTCCTGATACGTTATCGCCAATCTCAGCCGTAAAATACACTTTAGGAGCCGGACTCACTACCACACCACTGTCTTTAACCATTGTGTCGCCGCAGCCATTGGCCGAACGACCTATTAAGGTTACTTTGTACACACCTGCTGCCGAATATCTGTATATCGGCTCTTTAATTATTGATGTCCCTCCGTCTCCAAAATACCAAAGCCAGCCCGATGCATCTCCGGTTGTGGTGTTTACAAAGTATGCTGAGTCGTTTTCGCAGATGGTTTGTGTAACAAAGTCGGCTTGGGGATTGTATTCGATATAGAGGTTTTTAAACATTGAGTCCTTGCAGCCATTGTCGGTAGTTGTTACCAGCCATGTTTGGTACACACCCGGTACTGCAAAGCTCATAGCGGGTGGGTTAGCTGATGTGTAGGTTTGCCCTGAAGAAAACTTCCAAACATAGCTCAAAGTACCCTGACTGATTGTAGAATTATTGGTAAGTATGAACGAGTTACTGCCTACGCACTGGCTTGTGTCATTTACCGCGACAGCCAAAGACGCTTGCGGCCACACCACAACTTGCTTTTCAGTAGAGTCAATACAACCACTATCGGTAACGGCAATCAATTTTACATCGTATTTCCCGTGAGTGGGCAAAGCTCCGCCCCAAAACGGGCCGCTACCTGCTGAGGTATCGTTAAATTTCCATTGGAACGAGTAAACCGAACCGTTTTTTAACACAACCGATTCAGAAAAGGTAAAGTAGTTGCTGCTTAGGCATTGCAAACTGTCGTTAATGTAAAAGTTTACATAAGGGCGGGGGCTTATGTACACCCGTTTTTCAATACTATCGTCGCAGCCTTTTACAGTTTTTGTGTATAGTTTTACGTACCTCCAACCTGAATCGTTGTATATATGCGTAGCACTGCCTGTGTTTTGTTGTTGTGCCCCATCACCAAAATACCATTTGTTTTCAAGCACGGTGTCCCCAAATCGTTGTGTATTATCAGTGAAGGGGGTATTAATATCGTCGCACAAAGTGCCGATGCTGAATTCAGCTTTGGGACTGGGCATTACTTTTACAGGCACAATCATACTGTCGCTGCAAAGCATTTCAGATGTAGCTACCAGCTTTAATAATTTTACTCCGGTATCTTTATACAACCTGTTTTTCACAAACACAGTGTCGGTGTGCCCATCGCCATACCACCATTTATAGGTAAGAGTCCCTTTTTTAATTGTAGAAGTATTCTTTATTATCAATGAATCGTACTGGCAAACATTAGCTACAATAATGGTTGCTTTGGGCGAAGGATTTACTGCAAAGCTATTGAAAGCAGTATCGTGGCAGCCATTATCAGCAAATGTAATCAGTGATATATTGTAGTCGCCCGTGTCAGCATACACCTTTACAGGGTTGGCTGCTGTATCCTTAGTTCCGTCTCCAAAATCCCAAGCGAAGCCGTTAATATAGGCAGGAGTGTCGATAGTGCTTAGCGGGTAGGGTTGCAAACGGTTGGTATTAAAACATTGGTCGCCTCCTATTGTGAAAGCTGAAACGGCATCAGGTTCAATTGTGTATGTGGTAGTAACCGAATCTGCGCATCCTTCATTAGATGTTACTTTCAGCTTAACACCCTTTAGTCCGGTAGATGTATGCCGTCTTGATATTGTTAATAGGTTTTTCTTAGGTAGTGAGGCGGCATCGGTGTATGTCCACACGGTTTCATTCACACTACTTCCGTGATAATACTTTGAAGTATCTGTAAACTGATAATAGTTGTTTTTTAAGCAAGCTGTTGTTGCAGTGATATTGTAACCTGCTGTGGGATTTTGCTTGGTTTTAATAACCTTAACTACCGTGTCAACTCTGGGAAAATCACCACCGAGATGAATGATGTTTTTGATGCTGTATGTGCCGTGTTTAGTATAGGTTTTGTTGACAAAAAGACCATTGTTTAAAGTAGTTCCGTCTCCAAAATCCCAAAAGCTGTTTAAAACCTTTGCCGTATCACCAGTATTCCACATATTTATTGAAAGGCTCCCGCACATTGGCTCTTCGTGCCCAATATCAACAGTTAAGCGTTTAAAAAAGCTTTGTATAAATGTAGGCAAACCATAATGGCATGTACGTCCGTTAAGGCTTACTGCACTATCTATAAAGCCGCAATTACTTCCACTTTTTTCAGGGAATTCAATAGCACTCAAAAAAGTAGTAGGCATTAATGACATGTATATTTTTCCGTCGGGTCCCAACTGCAAAGCTCCTGGTGTTTGTACGGTAAAGTTTTTGATGACAGTTCTTGATGCCAGAATATTGGCGTAGCTTCCGGCTCTTAGGTTGTATTGAACTAATTCTTGGGGTGCGGTTGTGGTTGAGGTTATATACAAGTAGTCACCGGATGGAGAAAATTCAGCCCCGTAAAACATTTTGCCTGTATCTAACATTTGGGCGTTAGATATTATCCCTGTAGTGGGATTAAAATCAAACATCTCAGCAAACTTGCTAAGGTATTCAACACCCACTAATTTTTGCCCATTGGGCGAGGCTTTTAAATACCCAATGGCCAGATACGATTGATGGAAACCTACTTCGCTTATTACAGGGGTTGGGTTTACTCCTGCACCTGTAACTAAGTACACGTGAAAAGAATCGGTTAAGCTTTGGTGGGTTATTACCCAATAGTCTTTCCCGTTGCTGTGTTTTACTGCGGTAAGCTTTTCGCCGCCTTGGTTTAGCAGTGCAACGTTTTTCACTTTCACATCGCCGTTTCCGCTATTTAGGGTAGTGTCTACAATAGAGTAAGCTGTTTGTGCACCTATTCCTCCCCCTGAGGTTGAGAATACATAATAAATGTGGGCACTATCAGGGTTTGGAACTATGATGCCTGATTGGGTGGAAGACGGATTACCCGTAAGCCCGTTACCATTGGGCATTTGGTTATGAGTTTTATCAAAAATTCTGATACCGTCGGTATAAAAAAGCAGATTTCCGTGCGCATTGCAAATTGTGGCACATCCCTCGCTTGTTGTAAGTTGTCCGTTGGTAAGTGCTTGTGGTGGTAAGGTATTAAAATGAATTCCCGCCTTTTGTCCAAAGTACCAAATACTGGCTTCTTTTTGAATTACCTGAGATATTAGTGAGGTACTGACTAGTGATAGAAGAATTGCGCAAATCCCTGTTAAAAAGGTTTTTAAAACTAAAACAGGTTGGGATGTGTGCATTACGTATCGGCGTGGCTAGTGAAACTTACATCCAAAGTTATGTAATCGTGAAGTTTTAACGCGGGATTTTCGGCTTTTTTAGACGAAATGTTTGTCTATCCCGTGTCATATTTGTGCCTAATCCTCCACAATTATCTTAGCAGATGGAATGTACCTCTGAAGTTTTGCACTTTATTTTCGGCAATAATATTCACCACATACAAATACACCCCTTCAGGCACGGCAATGCTTTTATAGGTGCCGTCCCAGCCGGTTTCAATGGCGTTTGTTTCAAACAACAAACTTCCCCAGCGGTTAAAAATTTGCATCCCAAATTGTTTTACCCCTATTAAGCCAACCACTTTAAACACACTGTTCAACGTGTCTCTGTCATTGGGTGTAAAGGCATTTGGTATGTAAAGCTCAAAAGGTAAAACCAGTTTAAATGCCGTATCAAATTTATGCTCGCAGCCATCAGCATTATAAGCTGTTAAACTCACCGCGTAAGAGTCGGTTTTGGTGAATGTACGTGTGGGACTTTCTTCGGTACTGGTTTCTGCGTTGGCAAAATCCCAGAAATAGGTTTGTGCCCATTTAGATGTGTTGTCAAAAAGCAACGTATAAAAGAACCCCGAACTGTCTTTTGGCACAATAACAAAACTTGCTTTGGGCGTTGGTTTTACCCTAATAGCATTCTCTTTAATGGTGGTGTCAACACAGCCCAATTTTGTATAAACAGCCAGCGATACTGTTTTATAGCCGGTATCTGTAAAAGTGTAATCGAAGTTTTGTGTGGAGGCAGTATCTCCGTTGGTAAGTTGCCACAGCCAACGCTCAACATTACCCGCGGTGTCGGTGGTGGTATTTATAAAATGTGCTGTATCACCCGCACAAATATCAGTTGCAGTAAAGTTGGGAGAAGGGTTGGGCAGCAAATACAACTTTCTGCTATGTGAACTAACACACCCTTTGTCGGAGGTCATTGTTACGGTGACGGTGTACGTTCCGGCAGTGTCAAAATGTTTTGCAGGAGGATTGGCTAATAAAGAGGAGTCGCCATCGCTAAAAACCCACTTTGTTTTGGTTATTGCCCCGCCGTTAACGTTTGAGGTGTTTGTGATAGCGAACCGGTTGTTTTTCAGGCACAGCAACGTATCAGTGTACTGAACATTTATATTAACACCGGGATACACATACAGTTTTTGGGTTTTGCTTTCAGCACAATTATCAGAAGAGGTAGCGGTTAATTTCACCGTATAAATGCCGGTGTCGGTAAATCCTCTGAATACTTTAATACTGTCAAGCACTGCATTAGCAGTATTAGAAAAGTTCCATTGCAGTTTCTTTTTAGTTGAACCGTTATGAAATACAGAGGTATCGTCAAAAATAAAAAAGTTAGTAGTTAAGCACTGTGCCGTATCGTTGATTACAAGTCCCAACGAAGGGTAGGGAAGGGTGCGTACTATTTGTTGAACCGTGTCAGGGTCTAGCTTGATGGGTGAAGTTATAATGTTACTGATAGTATAGGTGCCGTGCTGGGTGTAGGTTTTTTGCACCCGTTTTCCTGTGTCAGTAGTTCCATCGCCAAAGTCCCAAAAGCTGGAAGTTATCAAGCTGGTGTCGCCCTCATTGTTCATTGTAAAATTTAGCGAGCCGCAAAGCGGCGGCGAAACCGCAATGTGGTGGCTAAGGTTCTTAAAACTACTCCCGCCAATGTATGCGTAGCTAATGTCCTTGCCATACCCGTAGGCAATCATCAAAAAGCCTTTGCTGCATTCTACCAAGTGGTTTCCGCTGGGTAAGCTTATATTGGTATAGCTATACTGGGGCATAGATGCAAACTGTGTGAAATTTGAAGCCGGTACTGCGTTTCCGTTTATTTTTAACAATCCGATGGAGGTAGTGTTAACCAGAATGTATGAATAATGGTTTGTAAACTGTGAGTAGGTGGCTGTGGCATAACTCACGCGGTCAATAAACTGCTCTAATGAAGGTATTACCACCATTGCAGGGTCTCCCACCTTCACACACGATGAACCTTGCAGGTATTGTACCACCATAACGGGTTCGCTAGACTCAATGCTTATAGCCCCTATTTGGTCAAAAACCGTAATAATTTCGCCCTTTTGTATAGTATTGGTTAGTGCCCCGTTGGTTCTGATTTTTGTGTTATTTACCGTGCCAATGATACGGTAGGTGTATTTTGGTGTAATTAAATCAGACGAAAGCGGAGCCAAGAGATAGCGTTTGCCCAATGCCGTAACGGGTAACATTTGCTCCATTAAAACATCGCAATACGGGCACAAAGTGTTGGGTATATTCACACATTCAGTACCGCTGAACAGTGCAAACTTTTTTCCGTTTGTCTCAACAATGTGGGTGCCTGTTAAATCCAATAGCCCCTGAGCCATTTCCATATAGGTTTGGCCTTTGTTCAGGTTAATGGTATATGGAGTTCCTGCTGTGTGGTTGCCTCTGGTGTTTACTTTTGGGGTAATTCTTAATGTGGTATTGTCTTCAAACGCAATGGCTACAAATTTAGACGGCACTCCCGTTGTAATTGCCTCGAACGACGAGGTGTAATATTCGCTTCCACAAGCATCTTTTGGGTACACCAACGCTCCATCAGCAATGGCCGAAATATAACTCATTGCATACACCGTAATGGGTGTGGGCGAGGTAATGCGTAATGCCTCGCTACCAACAGTATTATTAGCATCGGGGGTGCAATACGCCTTTTGGACATTAACTGTATACGGAACTCCGCCGATAATGGGTATGTTTTGTGAAAACCCCTTGGCAGTATTACTGATGTTTACAATCGTATTGATTGATGATGAAAGTGTTACATCGCACTGGGGGTTGGTGTTAGGCCGTAATAAAAAGCTGACGTAAAAATCGGTGCCTTCTGATGAATATTGCTGTCCCTTGCCATACAGGAAAGAGAATACCAAAATGAAAGCAAATAACGCACGCAATCTTATGGGCATTTAAACAGCAAGGTTAGTACTCTGATGTAGAGTGACTTTTGTGTAATATAGTTGCTTACAGGTAATGTCATATTTGTCGCTTTGTATAATTATAATACTGATAACGCCACCATAGGGTAATAGTACCTATAAATACCTATTTTTGCGGCAAAATTTTAAGTAAATCTATGTCGCAATACGATGTAACCGTAATCGGTTCAGGCCCCGGTGGATATATTGCAGCAATCCGTGCTGCACAATTAGGCTTCAAAACAGCTATTATCGAAAAATACCCTACGCTTGGCGGTACCTGCCTAAACGTAGGCTGTATTCCTTCAAAAGCGTTGCTTGATTCATCAGAGCATTACCACAATGCTGAGAAATCATTTGCAACACACGGTATTGAGCTAAGTAACCTTAAGGTGAATATGGAGCAGATGATTGCCCGTAAACGCGACGTGGTGAAAGGTAACACCGATGGTATTGCCTACTTGATGAAAAAGAACAAGATTGATGTGTATGAAGGGTTGGGTTCTTTTGTTGACAAAAACACCGTAAAAATCAGCGGTAAGGATGGCGAAAAAACCATCACTACCAAAAATACAATCATTGCAACCGGCTCAAAACCTTCATCATTGCCAACGGTAGTGATTGATAAAAAACGCATCATCACATCTACCGAAGCTTTAGAATTGCAAGAAGTTCCTAAAAGCCTTGTGGTAATTGGCGGTGGTGTTATCGGTCTTGAATTGGGTAGTGTGTATGCCCGTTTGGGAACTAAAGTTTCAGTGGTTGAATATGCCGATGGTATTATCCCAACTATGGATAAAGCCTTGGGTAAAGAACTACAGCGTGTACTTAAAAAACTGGGCTTTGATTTTTACCTGAGCCACAAAGTAACTGGTGCTACTGTAAATGGTGATGAAGTAACCGTAACCGCCGAAGATAAAAACGGTAAAGCAGTTGAATTTAAAGGCGATTATTGCTTAGTATCAGTAGGTCGCCGCCCTTATACCGACGGGTTAGGCTTGGAGAACATTGGTTTGAAAACTGATGAGCGCGGTCGTATTGCTGTTGACGACCATTGCAAAACCACCGTTGACGGTGTTTGGGCAATAGGTGATGTAATACGCGGTGCCATGCTTGCTCACAAAGCCGAAGAAGAAGGTGTTTATGTGGCTGAACAGATTGCCGGACAAAAACCACACATCAATTACCTGTTGATACCCGGTGTGGTATACACATGGCCAGAAGTAGCCGCTGTGGGTTATACCGAAGAAGAATTGAAACGCGACGGACGTAAATACAAATCAGGTTCATTCCAGTTCCGTGCATTGGGTCGTGCCCGTGCCAGCGCTGATTTAGATGGTTTTGTAAAAGTATTGGCCGACGAACAAACCGACGAAATACTTGGTGTGCACATGATTGGTGCCCGCGCAGCCGATATGATTGCCGAAGCAGTAGTAGCGATGGAGTTTAGGGCAAGTGCTGAAGACATAGGAATTATTAGCCACGCACACCCTACTTATTCAGAAGCGTTTAAAGAGGCAGCCCTTGCTGCAACAGCAAACAGGTCGCTAAACTCGTAAGTAAGTTTTTAGGTATTTGGCCCGAAAAATTAGTATATCTGCAAAAACAATAAGTTATAATCTGCTATGATCACACATCCCGAGTCGCTGAAAACATTTTATACCCAACTTGAGTATGTATTGCAAAACTACAAACCTCACGGTTTGCAAGCTGCCAGTTACAGCAATATTGTAATTGCAGGCTTGGGTGGCTCAGGTATAGGTGGCAAGTTAACCAAATCATACTTTGCCGCTCAAATGCCTGTTCCTGTTGATACAGTGTCGGATTATGACCTTCCAGGGTATGTAAACAACAAAACCTTATTGGTGCTTTGTTCATACTCAGGCAATACCGAGGAAACCTTATCTGTTTTTGAGCAAGGCAAAGCCAAAGGTTGCACCATGCTGGCAGTTACTGCCGGCGGTCAGTTAATGAACCTTGCCGAAGAACACGGATTAACCTATTACACCGTTGCAGGCGGTTTTCAGCCCCGCATGGCCTTAGGATATTCGTTCGGGTTTTTGCTGAAAATATTTGCTGAGTTGATTAACCAAGATATTGATGCCGATTTTGCTGAGTGTATCGAAAACTTGCAAAATCAGGATGAGCACCAAGAAGCTGCTATGGGCATCATGAAAAAATTTGGCCGCTACCTAAACAGCAAATACATAATAATTGCCGATGGACCATTGGAGGCTACAGCCATCCGCGCCTGCCAGCAATTGCAAGAGAACAGCAAAAAAGAAGCGTTTTGCAACATTCTGCCCGAAGCTAACCACAACGTTATTGAATCATACTACGGACAACTGGATGCCAATTTTATATTGTTGAACAGTAATAGCCATGAACGCGTAGTTGAACGTTTTGAGTTTGTGAACGGCTTGCTTGAAAAAGAAAATAACCGCGTGGTGCACATTATGGTTGAAACCCTAAGCCTGCGCATGATATTCTCTATCATCCATAAAATGGATTGGTTGTCTATTTTCATCGCTGATGAAACCGGCCAAAACCCAATGGAGATAGAAAACATTATTTCACTAAAAGATTTTTTGGCAAATAATTAACTGTCGGTCATAAACCGCAGATACAGGATACAATGAAATTAGTTACCTACCAGCAACAAAACGATGCTGCCCATTTGGGCATCTTCCACGACGGAAATATATATCCTTTGCAACGTATCGACCATACGATGCCCGATGCCATGCTTGAGTTTCTGCGCAAAGGCGACGGTGCTATGGAGCGTGCAAAAGAGATTAACAGTTTGATAGTAAACGAAGGCAAATACAGTGAGTTTGCTATAAAAGCTGATAAAGCCACGTTGCTGGCTCCCGTTCCAAACCCCACCAGTTGCCGCGATGGTTATGCCTTCCGTCAGCACGTGGAGGCAGCACGCCGAAACAGGGGAGTGGAGATGATTAAAGAGTTTGACGAGTATCCCATCATGTATTTCACCAATCACAACGCCATACAAGGCCCTGGTGATATTTGGTGTATGCCCGATCATTTTCAGAAGCTGGATTTTGAGTTGGAAGCGGCCATCGTAATTGGTAAGCGCGGACGTAATGTGAAAGCCGAAGAGGCCGACCAATACATCGCGGGTTACATGATTATGAACGATATGAGTGCCCGTACCCTGCAAATGGAAGAAATGTTGCTAAATCTTGGCCCTGCAAAGGGTAAAGATTTCAGCACTGTAATAGGTCCTTGGTTGGTTACGCCTGATGAATTAGAGCCGTATAAAA
The DNA here is from genome assembly GCA_008933805.1 of Bacteroidota bacterium. Classification (NCBI taxonomy): domain Bacteria; kingdom Pseudomonadati; phylum Bacteroidota; species Bacteroidota bacterium. Next base: position 13,238 of record WBUH01000008.1, on the reverse strand, counting down.
TACCTGCCAAAGCAGGTCATGTGGGTAATAATTACGACCTGAACATGAAGTGCTGGGTAAATGGTAAACTGGTTTCTGAAGGTAGTGTAGGCAGCATGGATTGGACGTTTGCTGAAATTGTGGAACGTTGCGCCTATGGCGTTGATATATGGCCCGGCGATGTGATTGGTTCAGGTACTGTAGGAACGGGTTGTTTCTTAGAATTGAACGGCACAGGACTGCGTTTAGACCCTCAGAATTTTAAACCGCAATGGTTGCAAGCCAATGATGTGGTAGAGATGGAAATAACGGGCTTAGGACATCTTAGTAACACCATCCGCAAAGAGGATTCTGATTTCTCAATACTTGCTTTGAAAAAGAAGGCAATTACAAACGAGTAACTTTTTTGAAACTTACTTTTAAAACAATAGAACACAATTCAGCCGAGTATAGGCAAGTTGTGGATTTACGCGACCGTGTATTGCGGCAGCCGTTGGGTTTAGCTTTTACCGAAGCCGAACTTGCTGCTGAGGCTAACCAGATACATATGGCTGCATACGGCGAAGGACAACTTGTGGCTTGTCTTGCATACGTAATAATTGACGATAATACCTTAAAGATGCGTCAAGTGGCTGTAGAGCCTGAAATGCAGCGCCAAGGTATAGGGCAGCAGTTGGTTTCAAACGCTGAGATTTATGCTGTTGATAACGGGTATTGCCGCATCGAGTTGCACGCCCGTGATACTGCCGCTCAGTTTTACCTTGATTTGGGCTACGAAATCATCGGACACCCCTTTATTGAAGTAACCATTCCCCATTTTAAAATGGTAAAGGATTGGTGCACCGTAATCGGGCATTAATCCGTCCTGCTGAACTTGTTTCAGCATCGTACTCTCTATTCACAAAAAATACTGATGAGTTCCCGAAACCAGTTAGGGAGAGCATTACTAATTAACGCATAATAACAAAAAAGCCCCGACAAAGTCGGGGCTGTATAGCTGTTCAATGCTAAATGTAAAAGGATTATCCTACGCGGATAAGCTCAACGTCGAAAATCAACGTAGCGTTAGGACCGATAATGCTGCCGGGAGCACCATAAGCACCATATCCCAAGTTTGAAGGGATAAACAGGGTGTATTTAGCACCTTCGCTCATCAACTGCAAACCTTCAGTCCAACCTGCAATTACACGGTTTAGAGGGAAAGAAATAGGTTGTCCGCGTTCTACAGAGCTGTCAAAAATACGACCGTCAGTCAACATACCTGTATAGTGTACAGTTACGTTGCTGGTAGGGCCGGGTTTTGCGCCCGTACCTTCGGTAATTACTTTGTATTGCAAACCGCTGGGAAGGGTAACAACACCTTCTTTGGTTTTGTTATTTTCTAAGAAATTTGTGCTTTCAGTTGTCATAATCGAAATATATAAAGGGTAATTAATTTACTTTAATCAACTCAACTTCAAAAATAAGGGTAGCATTAGGCCCGATAATAGAACCTTGTGCACCGCGCTCGCCATAGGCAAGTTTTGCCGGGATGTAAAGGATGTATTTAGAACCTTCGCTCATGTATTGCAAACCTTCAGTCCAACCTGCAATTACACCGTTCAAGGGGAAATCAATCGGCTCACCGCGATCAACAGAGCTGTCAAACTTACGGCCGTCAATCAAAGTACCGGTATAGTGCACCGTTACTTTATCAGTAGCTAATGGTTTTTTGCCTGTACCCTCAGTAACTACCTTGTATTGCAAACCGCTGGGTAAAGTAACAACGCCTGCATTGGTTTTGTTTTTAGCCAAAAAAGCTTCTCCTTCAGCAAGGTTGTTTAAGGCAACTTTTTCCTGCTTTTGGGTGAAGTAGTTATTAATTAGCGGGGTAGCGTTATCACGGCTTATCCTGCAAGCGCTATCTGCAAGTTTTTTGTTCAAAATATCACTTAAAACAGCCGTTAGGATTTCGGTGTTAAGGCTGTCGAAACCTTGATCCCTTAAGCCGTTACCGTACAATACACCTATTGCATACGAAACAGAGTCGTTGTATGTTTTAAGTTTCACCTTTTTTGATTCTTTTTGGGCAACACTAGTTAATGCCAAAATTGATAGTAGTGCAGTAAAACCTGCTGACAAAAAAAACTTTTTCATGAGAGTTTTATGGTTGTGTTTAGTATTAATAAGGATTATACCGCGTAGGCCGTTCCGGCATACATGGCTTCGCGCTGTTCTTTAATTTCAGCACTGCTAATATAATCATCAAATGTCATCAGTTTATCAATTGTGCCGCGTGGGGTAATTTCTATAATGCGGGTAGCAACTGTTTGCATAAACTGGTGGTCATGGCTGGTAAACAACACACCGCCTTTAAAATCAATCAATGCGTTGTTAAAGGCAGTAATCGATTCCAAATCCAAGTGGTTAGTAGGTTCATCCAATACAAGGAAGTTGGCATTTTGCAGCATCATACGGCTGGTCATACAACGTACCTTTTCACCTCCCGATAGAACTTTGGCCATTTTTTGGGTTTCCTCACCGCTAAACAACATACGACCTAAAAATCCGCGTATGTATGTCTCGTCTTTCTCTTTGCTAAACTGGCGCAACCAATCCACAAGGTTTAGGTCAACATTGCTAAAAAAGCTGCTGTTATCGTTAGGCAGGTAAGCCGTTGTGATGGTAACTCCCCAGCGGTGCTCGCCCGTATCAGGTTTCACTTCGTCCATCAATGTTCTGAAGAACGTAGTTAGTGCCATACTGTTTTTAGAAACCAGCGCTACTTTATCGCCTTTGTTCAGTGTAAAGTTGATTTTATCAAACAATACCTCACCGTCTAATGATTTTGAAAGGTTTTCAACCGCTAAAATCTGGTCGCCGGCCTCACGTTCCTGTTGGAAGATAATACCGGGATAACGGCGGGTACTGGCTTGTATCTCGTCGATGTTAAGTTTTTCAAGCAACTTTTTACGACTGGTTGCCTGCCTTGATTTTGAAGCGTTAGCGCTAAACCTTGAGATGAAATCCTGCAATTCTTTGCGTTTGTCTTCCATCTTCTTGTTTTGGTCGCTGCGTTGCTTCAAAGCAAGTTGGCTGGCTTCGTACCAAAACGTATAGTTACCTGTGTATATCTGTAGTTTGTTAAAATCAATATCTACAATGTGGGTACACACAGTATCTAAAAAGTGCCTGTCGTGCGATACAACAATCACTATGTTTTTAAAATCCGCTAAAAAGTCCTCTAACCAATTGATGGTTTCAATATCCAAATCGTTGGTAGGCTCATCCAGTAGCAAAATATCAGGGTTACCAAACAGTGCTTGCGCCAATAGTACGCGCACCTTTTGGTTACCGCTCAATTCGTTCATTTGGCGGTAGTGCATATCCTCGCCAATGCCCAAGTTGCTAAGCAATTCAGCCGCATCGCTTTCGGCCATCCAGCCGTTCATTTCTGCAAACTCGCTTTCAAGTTCGCTCGCACGGTGTCCGTCGGCATCGCTAAAGTCAGGCTTTGCATACAGGGTGTCTTTTTCCTGCATAATATCCCACAGCTTGCGGTTACCCACAATTACAGCATTCAAAACCGTGTATTCGTCAAACTCAAAGTGGTTTTGCTTCAATACGCTCATGCGCATACCGGGCAGCATAGAAATGCTACCTGTATTAGGGTCAACCTCGCCCGAAAGAATTTTTATGAAAGTTGATTTTCCTGCGCCGTTGGCACCAATAACACCGTAGCAATTGCCGGGGGTAAATTTCACATTTACCTCATCAAACAACACCCGTTTGCCATAGCGTAGGGAAACATTAGAAACTGTAAGCATATCTGATTATAAAAAGTTTGCAAAGATAGCCAAAAGGCAAGGTAATATCTAAAACAATTGTGTGAAAGAGGGGGTTGGATAATTGTCTTTTATCGATAGACTAAAGTCCATCTCTATTTAAAAATTGCAACCGCTTGTAATTTCACCAACAAAGGATTTCAATCCGTTTCAATAGGCTCAAAACAAAAAAAGCCCGCATTGCGGGCTTAAAATATCCTATTCTCTGCTTAAAAAATTAAGCAGGAAGTTGTGCTGTAAAGCGGGTAAGTTTCGATTTTTGGTTAGCAGCTTTGTTTTTATGGATAATGTTTTTCTTAGCCAATTTATCAAGCATGCTATACACCTTGTCTAAAAGACTTGCCGCTTCATTGCGGGTTTTGCTTTTACGTATGTTTTTTATAACCGTACGGGTGCTTTTTGCTTGGTAACGGTTCCTTAACCTCTTGGCTGCGTTGGCCCTTATACGTTTTTGTGCCGATTTATGGTTTGCCATTGTATTGTAACTATCTCTTTTTTATGGGGTCGCAAATATACAATTTAACTTTACAAAAGAAAAACTTTTTGCGCTTTTTGATTATAAGTAGCTTTGCGCGGAGCAAAAATAGGACAATACCGCATAATTAGTATGAGTAACCAAGAAGATATTTTTAAGAAAGTAGTATCGCATTGTAAAGAATACGGGTTTGTTTTCCCATCAAGCGAGATATACGACGGCTTGGGAGCCGTGTATGATTACGGACAAAACGGGGTAGCCTTGAAGCGCAACTTACGTGAATATTGGTGGAAAGCCATGGTGCAAATGCACGAAAATATTGTGGGTATTGATGCCGCTATTTTTATGCATCCCAAAGTTTGGAAGGCCAGCGGACACGTTGATGGTTTTAGCGACCCTATGATTGATAATAAGGACAGCAAAAAACGCTACCGTGCTGACCAGTTGCTTGAAGACCGCATTGAAAAGTATATGAAGGAAGGCAAAACCGAAAAGGCAGGACGTTTGCAAATTGCAATGGACGAGGCTTTGGAGCGTGAAGACCTTTCAGCCTTGCGTGATTTGATTATTGAGCATGAAATTGCTTGCCCTGTTAGCGGAACGCGCAACTGGACGGATGTGCGCCAGTTTAACCTTATGTACAGCACCCAAATGGGTAGTGTAGCCGATGAGGCCGATACGGTGTACTTGCGCCCCGAAACTGCACAGGGTATTTTTGTAAACTTTTTGAACGTGCAGAAAACCGGCCGTATGAAGATACCCTTTGGTATTGCACAGGTGGGTAAGGCGTTCCGTAACGAGATTATTGCACGCCAGTTTATTATGCGTATGCGCGAGTTTGAACAAATGGAAATGCAATTCTTTGTTCGACCCGGCACTGAAATGCAATGGTTTGAATACTGGAAAGAAGCTCGTATGAAATGGCATAAAAACTTGGGAGTTCCCGAAAACAAATACCGTTTTCATGACCATACTAAATTGGCATTTTATGCTAATGCAGCGGTAGATATTGAGTTTGAATTTCCTTTTGGATTTAAAGAGGTTGAAGGTATTCATAGCAGAACCAATTATGACTTAACCCAGCACCAAAATATGAGCGGTAAAAAGATACAGTATTTTGATGCTGAGTTGGACGAGAACGGCAAGGCTTACGGTAATTATATCCCTTATGTGGTAGAAACCAGTATAGGACTTGATCGCTTGTTTTTACTAACCATGTGCAATGCCTACCACGAGGAAGAAGTACCTACGGCTGACGGCAAGACAGATGTACGCACGGTATTAAGGCTGCCTGCAATATTGGCTCCTATTAAATTGGCGATTTTCCCCTTGCTTAAAAGAGACGGGTTGCCTGAAAAGGCTCGCCAGATAATGGACGACTTGAAGTTTGATTTTGATTGTTTTTACGAGGAGAAGGATGCCATTGGTAAACGCTACCGCCGCCACGATGCGATTGGTACTCCTTTCTGTATCACTGTTGACCACGACAGTTTGCAGGATGAGCAGGTAACCATCCGCTACCGTGATACCATGCAACAAGAGCGCGTGCCTATTGCGAAGTTGAAAGAGATACTTTCAAAAGAAATAAACTGGCGCAACGTATTGTAGTGCCGGTTTAATAGAAACTAAAAAGGGGAGTTGTTTAGTAAACAACTCCCCTTTTTTATTTCGTTCAGCTCCCAGTCCTCCCGGGCTTGTCTCGGGATCTCATTGGTATTGAGGATAGTTATGCGATGCTGAAACAAGTTCAGAATGACCGTTTTGGGCGTACTTTCCACCCCTACCCCCGCAAGCGGGGGACATTGAACTGCGAACGAGTATTGATATTTGTAAAGATTGTGAAGTAAGTCTGCATCCTAATGTCCTCCTGGAGAGGAGGATTCAGGAGGAGGAATATCGCAGTCATCCCGAACTAGCTTCGGGATCTCATTAGTATATATCGTGAATAGTGAGTAAGATGCCGAAACGAGTTCGGCATGACGGAGTGGGATGTATCACTCCTCCAAACGTTTCACCTCCGCTAAGGGACTAACCATGTAATAACGACGCAAGTTCACTTCGTAGCATTTATACCGCTTGCGCGATTTGGGGCCTTTACGCATCACCATGCCGTTATCTAAGGCAAACAAAGAGTTATCGGGTAATTCTTCCAAATGCTCAAACTCTTTGTTCACATCGTACTTACGCAGGGTACGCAACAAATCCTCATCGCTGCAACTGGATGCCGCGGGGTTTTGCATATAGGCTACCAATGCGTTATAAATATCCAACGGAAACACCTTTAGTTTTACTACTTCGCGCATCAGTATTTTATATTCGTTTTTCCACTCAGGTCCGTGCGGACTTACTTTATTGCGGTATTTATTCCAAGTGGTAAGATGTGCCATTTCATGCACCAAGGTTATCAAAAACGAGTACGGGTTTAGGTTGTGGTTAACCGTAATACGATGCCCTTCGCCGGCATAGGGATGTCGGTAATCCCCCAATTTTGAGTTACGGGCTTTGGTGATGCGCAAGTGCGCGCCAAACTCTATCACCCATTGTGCCAGTAGCGGCACGGCAGGTAAGGGTATATACTTTGCAAGTCCTTTTTCAAGTTGATCGCGGGTCATTTCACAATTTCAAGTATTGCCTTTTCAATACTGTCTTCATCGTACCCGCAAATTTTGTACAATTCTTCTTGTTCGCCTTGTTCAATAAAGTTATCGGGTATCCCTAAACGCTTCACTTTTGGGGTATAGCCATTGTCTGCAAAAAACTCAAGCACTACGCTGCCAAAGCCTCCGGCAAGGCAGCCGTCTTCAGCGGTTACTATTTTATTGAATTTTTTAGCCACCTGGTGCAATAATGCTTCATCAATAGGCTTCACAAAGCGCATATCGTAGTGTGCTACTGATAATTTGCCTGCTAACCGCGCAATGGCAGCTTGCGCCAAATTGCCCGCAGTACCCACTGTCAATACGGCAACATCGCTGCCTTCTTGCAGCATCCTGCCTTTTCCTATTTCAACTGCGGTAAACGGGGTTTGCCAATCGGCCATTACGCCATTCCCTCTTGGGTAACGTATGGTAAAGGGACGTTGCGGATTAAGTTGAGCAGTGTACATCAGATTACGCAGTTCCTCTTCGTTCATAGGGGCGGCAACTATCATATTAGGCAAGCAACGCATAAAAGCCAAATCAAACGCCCCGTGATGGGTAGGCCCGTCGGCACCTGCAAGCCCTGCTCTATCCAAACAAAATACCATCGGCAGGTTTTGCACACACACATCGTGTATCACTTGGTCGTATGCCCGTTGCATAAACGTTGAGTAGATATTGCAAAACGGCACCAAGCCCTGTGTAGCCAACCCTGCGCTAAAAGTTACTGCGTGTTGCTCTGCAATGCCTACATCAAAAGCCCTGTCGGGCAAGGCATCCATTAAAATATTCATGCTTGAGCCGCTGGGCATTGCGGGAGTAATCCCTACAATTTTAGGGTTCAGTTTGGCCAGTTCAAGCAAAGTATGCCCAAATACATCCTGATACTTAGGTGGTTTGGGTTGGTTGTGTATCTTTTTCTCAATCTGCCCCGAAATTTTATCAAACACACCGGGTGCATGCCACTTGGTTTGTTCTTTTTCGGCAGGCTCAAAGCCTTTGCCTTTGGTGGTAAGGCAATGCAGCAACTTAGGGCCTTTTACTGTTTTTAGTTCAGTTAATACGCTTACTAATTGTTGAACGTCATGTCCGTCAACAGAGCCGTAATAGTTGATTTTTAACGACTCGAAATAATTTTTATACTCGCGTATGGCAACGGTATTGGCATCAATGCTGATGGAGTTATCATTCAACACAATCAACACATCCGATTGCAGCGCACCAGCGTGATTCAGTCCTTCAAAGGCCAAGCCGCCTGTGAGTGCACCATCGCCGATTACTGCCACATAGCTGCGGTTTTCCGCCAACAATTTGCCGGCAGCAGCCATACCCACTATTGCCGATATGGAAGTACTGCTGTGTCCTGTGCCAAAGGTATCGTATTCACTTTCGGCCATCTTTGGAAAACCACTCACGCCGCCTAACAAACGGTTGGTATGAAAATTATCCCTTCGTCCCGTAAGTATTTTGTGTGCGTAGGCTTGGTGGCCCACATCCCACACTAATTTATCGTAAGGGGTGTTAAGCACATAATGCAACGCTACAGTCAGTTCTACCACTCCCAAATTAGCCGCAAAATGCCCTCCGTATACCGAAATGGTATCAATAAGGTATTGGCGTAATTCGGATGAAAGTGCAGGCAACATAGCCACCGAAAGCTTTTTAAGGTCTTGAGGTGATTGTATGGGCTGCAATAAAGGACCGGGGGTAATGGGCATAGCGTTTGGTGGTGCAAAAATAGGAAAAAGAGAGAGGCATGTTGTAATATTGGATTATATATCAATACCTCTATGCCCTACGAAATCGAAACGGATGATTTAAAAACCAAAGAAGATTTTATTGCCTTCTTAGATTTTTTTTATAAAGATTACCTTAAGAACAAAGACAAATGGGAAAACAATACTCTTGAGCTTTTTCTTGAGGCCATGATTGCGTACACAGAAGATATACAGGGCATGTACGATAACCAGAAATCGGGTGTTGATTCTAATGAAGCATCGTGGAGGGTTTTTGCTGATATTATGTGTGGTGCGGCAATTTATGAATAGCTTTCCTACAAACTAAACATCTTTTTGATTGCAGTAGTGTAACTGGTGCCTGTTTGTATGGTTTCATCCGTTGCACCTTGCATGATGAATGAATAACGACTGCTGAAGGTTTTACGAATCTCTACGATTTTATCTTTGTTTATTATGTAGGTGCGATGCACACGGATAAAGTTAGGCGGCAGTTGTCCCTCAAGATAATTAAGGGTTTGAGTGATGATGTGTTTATTCCCGTCGGTATCAAAAACGGTTACGTATTTATCCTCGGCTTTAAATAAAATGATGTTCTCTATTTTAACCAATACTATTTTATTTCCTATTGATACTGATATGGTATTTAATGCACTTTGCCGGGTATTGCTGCTTAGTTGCTGCGCCAACTGCTGCAATGCCGAAAAACTATCCAACTGATTTAGTTTATTGATGGCTTTTTCAAGCCTTTCGGGGTGAATAGGTTTTATTAAATAGTCAACCGAGTTTTCCTCAAATGCTTTCAGTGCGTATTCATCATACGCAGTGGTAAATATTATTTTGGGTTGTGAGTTTACCTTTTGCAACATCTCAAACCCGGTAAGTCCCGGCATTTCTATATCCAAAAACACAAGTTGCGGGCGAAGTGTATTTATTTTTTCAAGTCCCACAATGCCATTTTCAGCCTCCCCAATAATATCAATATGTTCGCTGTGCTTTTCAAGCAGCTTTATCATTCGGTTGCGCGCAATCCTTTCATCATCCACAACTAATGTGCTATACTTCATGGCCATGTGTTTTTAACTGATGAATTTCAATTAAAATATATTTTTTAGGGTCGTTATAAAAACTGACACTGTTATTTTTAGGGAATAATAAATCCAGTTTTTCGCTCACATTACGCATCCCGTAACCAGTGGTAAGCTGCACAGGAAATTTGGGGCCATTATCCGCTACCATTATGTGTAGTGATTCCTGATGTTTTGTTACTGCTATTTCTAATACGCCCCTTGCCACCTTTGATGTACCGTGCTTTATGGCATTTTCTACCAAGGGTTGCACCAAAAAACGGGGAATCAAATAATTCCCGCAGCCCTCTTCAACGATAATCGAAAACTGTAATTGGTCTTCAAACCTTGTTTTCTCAATATCCAAATAGGTTTGCACCATGGTAATTTCTTCATCAATGGTGGTGTATACTTTCCCTTGTGAGTTAAGGCTATACCTGAATAAATCGGACAACGAAAGCACCATTTTTTCAGCCTTGTCGGGCTCATCGTGTATCAACCCTGCAATAGAATTTAGTGCATTGTAAAGAAAATGCGGGTTAATTTTTGCCTGTAACGTTTCCAGCTCGGCTTGGGCAAGAAGTTGTTCTGTTTGTTGTATATGCAGTTCTTTCTCTTTCAACTCCAATAGTAATTCATAGCGTTTTGCCTGTTTTATAAAGAGTGGAATAGAAATGAACAATGAGAACAGCGAGTAAGAAATAAAATTAGTGGTTATCGGGTCGATAGTATATTTACCAAAGGAGATTATATCGTCATCTACAATGCCAAATCCGGCATAAATACTTTCTGTTATTGCAGTCCCGATAAGCACCCCAACCACTGTGGCCAGCAGTTTTAACAGGATTGTTTTTGTAGGCTTTATTCTTTTTTGAACTGCTTTTAACTGAATAAAATAAATAGTATTTATGGCACAAACGGGGATTATTAAAAGCTCAGCCTGAAACAGAAACGAATGCAACATAAGCTCATTAAATGCTATGGTTGTCCCTTCATCCAACAATGCTGTTACCACCCACAAAGCGGTAAATAACAACTGAAACAAAAGCAGCAAGGGTAAATGCCGCAGGTTTTCGTACAACCATTGGTTATTTACCCTTTTGCTTAAATATTTTTCGTAAGCAGTAAGCATCTGTGTTTAAATGCACAAGTTAATTAATACAGCACTATTCGTTGGCGTGTAGCCGTGGCGTTATCAGCAGCCACTTCAACAATAAATACGCCCGTGCCTATATTGTCTTTATGCAACTGCAAATTATTACTTTCAATTTTATACTGCTGCACTAGTTGTCCGGTAATAGTATAAATGTTTACCGTATTGTTTGCAGCAGCATTATCAATGCTTATGTTCACCACGTCGTTTGCTGGATTGGGATAAACATTAAACTGAGGTTTCTCAGCTTCAACAACTGATAACGGGGGTAATGACGACTCAAGCACCTCTTCAATTGCACGTTTAATAGTCAGCGCTTCTGTGTAAGTATTTTGTTCGTTGCATACCACTACTACACTGTACTTTGATGACACACTGTATTCCATTTCGCTGTTTTGCAAGGTTGCTCCGCCATGTCCCCAAAACTGTTTCCCCAAAAAAGAGGTAAAAAACATACTTAGCCCCATAGGATACGTGGTGTTTCCAATTTTAAGTTTCGTAGTCATTTTTGTCATCGATGCCTCCGAAAGCACCTCGCCGCTATACAGTTTATGCGCCCAAAGAGCCAAATCTTCGGCAGTAGCAACTATACCCCCTGCCGCCCATGCAGCCGTTAAAAACGATACGAAGGTTTCATCAAAATAAACTCCGTTACTAAGCCAAGTCTCTGCCCTTTGTTCTGTAAAAGTATCATAGCCCTGTAAGAAAATATGCTTTAGGTTATGCTTATCCAGTATCTTTTCACGCAACACCACGTGATAAGGCTTACCCTCTACTTTTTCAATTATCTTACCCAGTAAAATAAAGCCGGTGTTGCAATACTCGTGTGTTACCCCGGGGTCTGCCAATTTAGTACCAACATAGGTAGCCAATACCGTATCAATATCCCACTTCACGCCGGGCTCTGAATTGTTTATTTTATCATAAAAATCAGGGTGATTTGTGTAGTTATACAAGCCACTGGTGTGATTTAGCAATTGCCTGATGGTGATACCGTAGGTTACATTTTTCAATGGAGATAGGTACTTGTAAATAGTATCCTCTATTGATAGTTTGCCTTCTTCTTCCAGCAGCAGTATAAGAGCGGCAGTGAAGGTTTTGGTATTGCTGCCCATTTCAAATAGCATAGACGGATCTAATACTTGAGTCCCTGCATTGCCTTCGGTTTTTTTCCAAGTGCTGCCATCAGAAAAAACCACTGAGGCCGAAACCCCTTTCAAACTATACTGAGAGACCCTTTTTGCCAATACTTTGTTCAAAGTATCAGTAAACATGTTATTAAGCTGTGCATTTACTGTACCGCACAACAAAAAAGCAGCAACAAATGTGGCTATGTACAGCGGCTTGAAAGGTGTAGTAAAATTTTTAGAGTCCATAGTTTCTTTTGATTTTTTAACAAAACTATGGCTGCCTTAAGACGTACTAAAGCTATTTCTGACGAATGAATAAACGAGCCGATGAACCAAAATTTTGAAGGATGAATTTACCTCACCCGAAGTGCAGAAAAGCACCGACTTACTCAACTCTGCCCTCTCCTAAAGGCGAGGGAATTACAAAACGTCATATCTTTTAATCATATTGGGTTTGTCATTGGGCAAAAGTCCCCTTTTAGGGGATTTAGGGTTCGACCTCTCCCGAATCGCAGAAAAGCACGACTTCCCCATCCCCGCCCTCTCCTAAAGGCGAGGGAATTGCAAAACGTCATACCTTTTAATCATATTGGTTTGTCGTTGGGCAAAAGTCCCCTTTTTGGGGATTTAGGGGTTCGACCTCTCCCAAATTGCAGATAAGCAAAGACTTTCCTAACCCCGTCCTCATCTAAAGGCGAGGGAATTGCAAAACGTCATACCTTTTATCATATTGGGTTTGTCATTGGGCAAAAGTCCCCTTTTAGGGGATTTAGGGGTTCGACCTCACCCGAATTGCAGAAAAGCATCGACTTCCCCAACCCCGCCCTCTCCTAAAGGCGAGGGAATTGCAAAACGTCATACCTTTTATCGTATTGGGTTTGTCGTTGGGCAAAAGTCCCCTTTTAGGGGATTTAGGGGTTCGACCTCACCCGAATTGCAGAAAAGCACCGACTTCCCCATCCCCGCCCTCTCCTAAAGGCGAGGGAATTGCAAAACGTCATACCTTTTAATCATATTGGTTTGTCGTTGGGCAAAAGTCCCCTTTTAGGGGATTTAGGGGCTCGACCTCACCCAAATTGCAGAAAGCAAAGACTTTCCTAACCCCGCTCTCATCTAAAGGCGAAGGGATTGCAAAACGTCATACCTTTTATCATATTGGGTTTGTCATTGGGCAAAAGTCCCCTTTTAGGGGATTTAGGGGTTCGACCTCACCCGAATTGCAGAAAAGCATCGAC